>JAUNTQ010000124.1 GCA_030538605.1 Pseudomonadota bacterium | reverse complement strand
AGCGCGTGCTGCCCGCCATCGTCGAGTTTGTCGACATCGCCGGGCTGGTGGCCGGCGCCAGCAAGGGCGAAGGGCTGGGCAACCAGTTTCTGGCCCACATCCGCGAGACCGACGCCATCGTCAACGTGGTGCGCTGTTTTGAAGACGCCAATGTCATCCACGTCGCAGGCAAGGTAGACCCCATCGCCGACATCGAGGTCATCCAGACCGAGCTGTGCCTGGCAGACCTTGGCACCGTGGAAAAAGCCGTGCAGCGCTACACAAAAGCCAGCAAGAGCGGCAACGACAAGGAAGCCGCCGCCATGCTGAAAGTGCTCGGCCCCGTGCAGGCCGCGCTGAACGAGGCGCGGCCCGTGCGCACGCTGGACTTGTCAAAAGACGAGCACGCCCTGCTCAAGCCCCTGTGCCTCATCACCGCCAAACCCGCCATGTTCGTGGGCAACGTGAGCGAAGACGGCTTTGACAACAACCCCTTTCTTGAGCGCCTGAAAGACTACGCCGCCACGCAGAACGCCCCCGTCGTCGCCATCTGCGCCAAGATGGAAGCCGACATGGCCGACATGACCGACGAAGACAAGGCGCTGTTCTTGCAGGAAATGGGGCAGGACGAACCCGGCCTGAACCGCCTGATCCGCGCCGCCTTCAAGCTGCTGGGCCTGCAAACCTATTTCACCGCCGGCGTGAAAGAAGTGCGCGCCTGGACCATCCGCACCGGCGACACCGCCCCGCAGGCGGCAGGCGTGATCCACGGCGACTTCGAGCGCGGCTTCATCCGCGCCCAGACCATCGCCTTCAACGACTTCATCCAGTTCAAAGGCGAGCAAGGTGCCAAGGACGCGGGCAAGATGCGCAGCGAGGGCAAGGAATACGTGGTCAAGGATGGGGACGTGATGAACTTCCTGTTCAACGTGTGATGGCTTTTGCCGCGCCGCGCCGCTCTTGACAAATCTTGACGTCAGCCCGTGTGCTGCCTTTGATGGAAAGTCGATCTGGCGACAAAACCGTTGATGGGACAAGGCGTGCATGCTGGCCTCAAAAAGTAACACGTGGTGCTACTATCAACCATGCCAGTGAAGCCGCATCAACACCCAGCCACAAGAGCTTTCAAGACCATATGGTTTGCCAAGGCAGCCCGAAAGGCTCGCATTGCCGACCTTGAGCTATGCCAAGCCATTGAGCAAGCCCTTTCAGGTCAAGCCGACGATTTGGGTGGCGGCGTGTTCAAGAAGCGGTTGAACGGCAACATGCACCGCTCGATCATTCTTGCAAAGGGTGGCCGTCACTGGGTGTACGAGTACCTGTTTGCCAAGAAGGATCGGAGCAACATAGAGGACAACGAGTTGATGGGTTTTCGCGCACTGGCCAAAGCCTACGCAACGCTGTCGGATGAGCAGATAGCCCAAGTGATCGAAAGCCAAGACCTGACGGAGATATGCCATGACTGCCAGACCCAAGTTCAAGAGTGATGCTTTTGAGGCCATCCACTCGTCCGCCCAGGCTCTGCTCAAGGTTGGGGCCATCGACAAGGCCACCATGCGCAACTTTGATGAAACTTGCCTTGCAGTGCCCCCGGTGTTCGAGCCTGAGCAGATCAAGCAGATCAGACAACAAAACCATGTGAGCCAGCCCGTGTTTGCGCGTTACCTCAACACCAGCGAGTCCACCATCCAGAAGTGGGAAACGGGTGCCAAGCAGCCCAGCGGCATGGCGCTCAGGCTGTTATCTGTTGTGCAAAAGCATGGCTTGAAGGTGCTGGGCTGATGGCTGCGGCCATGGTCCGCTTGATAAGGCATCAAGCGGAAAACACAAATTAAAAAGTGAGCTTCTCGCGTACGTTTTACAACGTTTTCATATAAAAAACCATCTAAAAGTGTTTATAAACATACGTAAAAAGCTCACTTTTTCATTATTCACGGCTGCTTGAACACCGCTCCGCGCAGCTTGTGGCCCGCCTTGACGTGGCGCGCATCGAACCAGCCCTGGTTCATCTCCAGCACATAGCGCACGGGCTGGGTGGAGCAGTGGCTGCGCTCGTCCAGCGGCTGCATGTCGGCCAGGTTGACGATGGTGCCGTCGTCGGCCACGAAGGCCGCCGTCAGCGGGATGAGCGTGTTTTTCATCCAGAAGCACTGCACGCCAGGCTGCTCGAACACGAACAGCATGCCCTCGTGCACCGGCATCTGCTGGCGGTGCATGAGGCCGGTCTGCCGCTGCGCGGGCGTGCTGGCCACCTGCGCGTCGATGCGGTGCATGCCCACCGTGAGGGCCATGCGCGGCAGATCGAGCTGGGGCTGGCCGATGGCGGCTTGCCGGGCATGTGACGAAGCCGTGAAAGAGGCGAAGGCCAGCACCGCGAAAGCGGCGCAAAGGTGATGGGCAAGTCGACGGCGGGCAATGGGGCGCATGGCGGGAAAAGGGCACATCGAAGGTGCCCGTGAAGTGGCTGGCGACGGCCATTGTGACTGCGCGGCGGGCACAAGGTTGCATCCGCCGCGCCGCGCGCCACCCCGTGGATAGAATGAATCGGCACACGCCCGCCCACCCGCTTGTCGATGGCGCGCCTTGGCTTTTCGCCCTTTGTTTTCCCCCTGTTTTCACGGAGACCCGCCCCATGTCCCAGCACGTCAAAGTGCCTGCCGACGGTCAGAAGATCACCGTCAACGCCGATTTCAGCCTGCACGTGCCGCACCACCCGATCATCCCCTTCATCGAAGGCGACGGCACGGGCGTGGACATCACCCCGGTGATGCTGAAAGTGGTGGATGCGGCGGTTGAGAAAAGCTACGGCGGCCAGCGCAAGATCCACTGGATGGAGGTGTTTGCCGGCGAAAAAGCCACGCGCGCGTATGGCCCCGACGTGTGGCTGCCCGAAGAAACACTGGCCGCGCTGAAAGACTACGTCGTCTCCATCAAGGGCCCGCTCACCACCCCCGTGGGCGGCGGCATTCGCAGCCTGAACGTGGCGCTGCGCCAGGAGCTTGACCTGTACGTGTGCCTGCGCCCGGTGCGCTATTTCAAGGGCGTGCCCTCGCCCTTGAAAGCGCCTGAAAAAGTGGACATGGCCATCTTCCGCGAGAACAGCGAAGACATCTACGCCGGCATCGAGTGGGAGGCCAAGAGCGAGCCGGTGCAAAAGCTCATCCGCTTTCTGCAAAGCGAGATGGGCGTGACCAAGATCCGCTTTCCTGAAACCTCTGCGCTGGGCATCAAGCCCGTGTCCATCGAAGGCACCGAGCGCCTGGTGCGCAAGGCCATTCAATACGCCATCGACAACGACAAGCCCAACGTCACCCTGGTGCACAAGGGCAACATCATGAAATACACCGAAGGCGGCTTTCGGGACTGGGGCTACGCGCTGGCGCAGCGCGAGTTCGGCGCCGAGCCGATGGACGGCGGGCCGTGGGTCAGCTTCAACAACCCTCGCACGGACCGCAAGATCGTCGTCAAGGACTCGATTGCCGACGCCTTCTTGCAGCAGATTCTGCTGCGCCCGGCGGAATACAGCGTCATCGCCACGCTCAACCTGAACGGCGATTACATCAGCGATGCGCTCGCCGCGCAGGTGGGCGGCATCGGCATCGCCCCCGGTGCCAACCTGAGCGACAGCGTGGCCTGTTTCGAGGCCACGCACGGCACCGCGCCCAAATATGCCGGCAAAGACTACGTCAACCCCGGCAGCGAAATCCTCAGCGCCGAGATGATGCTGCGCCACATGGGCTGGACGGAAGCGGCCGACCTCATCATCAGCAGCATGGAAGGCGCGATCCAGAGCAAGAAAGTCACCTACGACTTTGCGCGCCTGATGGAAGGGGCCACGCAGGTCAGCTGCTCGGGCTTCGGGCAGGTGATGGTCGAGCACATGTGAGCGCACCGCCGCCCACAAGCACAAAGCCCGGCCATGCCGGGCTTTGTTTTTTTGCTGGAGGGGGCGCTGGCGTGCGTGCGCTCAGTTCATCACGGGCGGCAGCTCATCGGTGGGGCTGGACAAGGGCCGCTCGCCCGGCAGCAGCGCATCCGGCGCAGTGCGAGACTCGGTGCGGATGTGCGCGGCCAGCAGGCCCTTGGGGCCCTCGTTCAGCTCGTAGCTCACGCGGGCACCCTCTTTCAGCGTCTTGAAGCCATCCATGTCGATGGCCGAGAAATGGGCAAACACATCAGGGCCGCCGCCATCGGGTTCGATGAAACCGAAACCCTTCAGGTCGTTGAACCACTTCACTTTTCCTTGCGGCATGTCGGCCTCCTTCTTTTTAGCTATGACTTCCATCCTGCGCGGACAAGTGTGCGCAAGGCTTTGGGGCTTGTCAACCGCCTGTCGCACCCATGCGCCCGCTTGCATTCGGCCAGGCCAGCCGCACATGCGCCAGGCAAAAGCCCGCGCCGCCCATGCGTGGGCAGACGGCCCGATAGAATGATTTTTCATGGCGACAAAAAACCCCGTCAAACCCCCTGCCCCCCACCCCCCCACCGCCCCCGCCCGCACGCCCGAAGGCGACGACGGGCAGGTCGTGCTTGAGCGCGTGCCGCAAAAAGTCAAGCCGCCGCAAATGCACCAGGTGGTCATGCTCAACGACGACTACACACCCATGGAGTTCGTCGTCGTCGTCATTCAAGAGTTTTTCGGCAAGAGCCGCGAAGCGGCCACGCAGATCATGCTGAAGATCCACCTCGACGGCAAAGGCGTGTGCGGCGTCTATTCGCGCGACGTCGCCACCACCAAGGTGGATCAGGTCATGGGTGCCGCGCATGAGGCAGGCCACCCGTTGCAATGCGTCAGCGAGCCGGTGGGCTGAAGCGCCGCCCGGCGTTGAATATCACCGAACCTTCCCCATCTGTGATGCTCGAAACTCGCAGCCCGTCGTAAGCTGCAAGACGAAAAGCAAAAAGGACCACCATGATCGCCCAGGAACTTGAAGTCAGCCTTCACATGGCCTTCGTCGAGGCCCGCCAGCAGCGCCACGAGTTCATCACCGTCGAGCACCTGCTGCTCGCCCTGCTGGACAACCCCAGCGCCGCCGAGGTGCTGCGGGCCTGCTCGGCCAACATCGACGACTTGCGCAAGTCGCTTGGCCATTTCATCAAGGACAACACGCCCCAGGTCGCTGGCGAGGGCGATGTGGACACGCAGCCCACGCTGGGCTTTCAGCGCGTCATCCAGCGCGCCATCATGCACGTGCAAAGCACCGGCAACGGCAAGAAGGAAGTCACCGGTGCCAACGTGCTGGTCGCCATCTTTGGCGAAAAGGATTCGCACGCCGTGTACTACCTGCACCAGCAGGGCGTCACGCGCCTGGACGTGGTCAACTTCATCGCCCACGGCATCCGCAAGAGCGACCCGCCCGAAAGCGCCAAGCCGGCCGAAGGCCAACAGGGCGGCAGCGGCGAGGCTGAAAATGAAGGTGCCGAAAAAAGCGAAAAGCAGACGCCGCTGGAGCAGTTCACCGTCAACCTCAACCAGAACGCCAAGGACGGCAAGATCGACCCGCTGATCGGCCGCGAATACGAGGTCGAGCGCACCATCCAGATCCTGTGCCGCCGCCGCAAGAACAACCCCCTGCTGGTGGGCGAGGCCGGCGTGGGCAAGACTGCCATCGCCGAAGGGCTGGCCTGGCGCATTACCGAAGGCACCGTGCCCGAAGTGCTGACCGAGGCCACCGTCTACGCGCTCGACATGGGCGCGCTGCTGGCCGGCACCAAGTACCGCGGCGACTTCGAGCAGCGCCTCAAAGGCGTGCTGAAAAACCTCAAGGAAAAGCCCAACGCCGTCCTTTTCATCGACGAGATCCACACTCTGATCGGTGCCGGCGCGGCATCGGGCGGCACGTTGGATGCGTCCAACCTGCTCAAGCCCGCCCTCTCCAGCGGCCAGCTCAAGTGCATTGGTGCCACCACCTTCACCGAATACCGCGGCATCTTTGAAAAAGACGCGGCCCTCTCGCGGCGCTTTCAGAAAGTGGACGTGGTCGAGCCAACGGTGCCCGAGACGGTGGACATCCTCAAGGGCCTGAAAAGCCGCTTCGAGGAGCACCACAACGTCAAATACGCCGCCGCTGCGCTGCAAGCCGCTGCCGAGCTGTCGGCCAAGTACATCACCGACCGCCACCTGCCCGACAAGGCCATCGACGTCATCGACGAAGCCGGTGCTGCCCAACGCGTGGCCACCGCCAGCAAGCGCAAGAAGACCATCGGCAAGCACGAGATCGAGGAGATCGTGGCCAAAATAGCCCGCATCCCGCCCGCCAGCGTCAGCCACGACGACCGCAGCAAGCTGCAAACGCTGGAGCGCGACCTCAAAAGCGTCGTCTTCGGCCAGGACAAGGCGCTCGACGTGCTGGCCTCTGCCGTCAAGATGGCGCGCTCCGGCCTTGGCAAGGCCGACAAGCCGATTGGCTCCTTTCTGTTCAGCGGCCCCACCGGCGTCGGCAAGACCGAAGCGGCCAAGCAGCTCGCCTACATCATGGGCGTGGAGCTGCAACGCTTCGACATGTCCGAATACATGGAACGCCACGCCGTCAGCCGCCTGATTGGCGCGCCCCCGGGCTACGTGGGCTTTGACCAGGGCGGCCTGCTCACCGAAGCCATCACCAAGAAGCCCCACTGCGTGCTGCTGCTCGACGAAATCGAAAAAGCGCACCCCGACATCTTCAACGTGCTGCTGCAAGTGATGGACCACGGCACGCTGACCGACAACAACGGGCGCAAGGCCGATTTCCGCAACGTCATCATCATCATGACGACCAACGCGGGTGCCGAAACCATGAACAAGGCCACCATCGGCTTCACCAACCCGCGCCAGGCGGGTGACGAGTTGGCCGACATCAAGCGCCTGTTCACGCCCGAATTCCGCAACCGGCTCGACGCCATCGTCAGCTTCAAGCCGCTCGACGAGCAGGTCATCCTGCGCGTGGTCGACAAGTTCCTGCTGCAACTGGAGCAGCAACTGGCCGAGAAAAAGGTCGAAGTCACCTTCACCGACACCTTGCGCAAACACCTGGCGAAGAAGGGGTTCGATCCCCTCATGGGCGCACGCCCCATGCAGCGCCTGATCCAGGACATGATCCGCAAGGCGCTGGCCGACGAACTGCTGTTTGGCCGCCTGACCGAAGGCGGGCGTCTCAACGTCGATCTGGACGACAAGGACGAAGTGCTGCTCGACATCACGCCGCTGCCCAAGAGGGAGCGTGCCAAGGGTGCCGAGCCGGCCGAGCCGGAAGAGGAGCTGGCGGCGGACTGAGGCTGGCATTCGATGCGGATGTTCGTCCGCTGATCGCCCGCAAGCTGGCGGCCCTTGGGTCGCCAGCTTTTTTTATCACGACTTACGCAAAAAGGACTCCCCACTGGCATCTCAAGATGCAGAGTGGGTCAAATCTGGCTGAATTGCGCAAGTCCTATTTATAGCCAATCTCAATAAATAAGCCGACAAGCGTTTGGGCTGTTGGCTCCTTCCCCCGCTGGGGGAAGGCTGGGATGGGGGCTGACCACCTTTGATAAATCCACCGTGGTTGGCCCCCACCCCAACCCTTGTATCTTCGGAATTGT
>JAUNTQ010000016.1:5951-48580 GCA_030538605.1 Pseudomonadota bacterium | reverse complement strand
ACGCCTGCCGCACAACAGCTCGCCCTACACCTCCACCATCGTGCTGGTGGTGCGCCAGGGCAACCCCAAAGGCATCAAGGATTGGGACGACCTGGTCAAGCCCGGCGTGCGCGTCATCACGCCCAACCCCAAGACCAGCGGCGGCGCGCGCTGGAACTACCTGGCTGCGTGGGAGTTTGCCCGGCGCAAGCTGGGTGACGAGGCCAAGGCGCGCGCCTTCGTGGCGCAGCTCTACCGCAACGTGCCGGTGCTGGACACCGGCGCGCGCGGCTCCACCATCACCTTCGGCCAGCGGGGCCAGGGCGACGTGCTGATCGCCTGGGAGAACGAGGCCTATCTGCTGGAAAAGGAAACCGGCGCCAAGTTCGACATCGTGTACCCCAGCCTCTCCATCCTGGCCGAACCTGCCGTGACCGTGGTCGACAAGAACGTCGACCGCAAGGGCACGCGCGCGGTGGCCGAGGCGTATCTGCAATACCTCTACAGCGACGAAGGCCAGGACCTGGCCGGCAAGCACTTCTACCGCCCCACGTCGCCCCAGGCCGCCGCCAAGTACGCCGAGCGCTTTCCCCGGCTGAACCTGTTCACCATCGACGAAGCCTTCGGCGGCTGGGCTGCGGCCAGCCGCAAGCACTTTGCCGATGGCGCGCTGTTCGACCAGATTTACACGCACCAGTGAAGCCGATGACGAATGACCGCGCTCTGGCGAGCGCATGACAGATGACCCAGGGCATCCGCACGCACGGCGGCTTTGTCATTCGTCATTCGTCATTCGTCATGGCGCGCCAGCGCCGGTCATGCGCGCCCAGCCGCCTCACTTGAAAAACGCATAGGCCACGAAGATGGCGATCACCAGCCCCGCCGCGTCGGCGAACAGCGCGCAGGGCAGCGCGTGGCGGGTGTTTTTCACGCCCACGCTGCCGAAGTAGACGGCCAGCACGTAGAAGGTGGTTTCGGTCGAGCCCTGGATGATGGCGGCCAGCTTGCCCGCGAACGAATCGACGCCGTGCGTCTGCATCACGTCCACCATCAGCCCGCGCGCGCCCGAGCCGGAGAGCACCTTCATCAGCCCCACGGGCACGGCGGGCAGAAAGTCGGTGGGCAGGCCCAGCGCCGCCACGGCAGCGCCGATGCCGGCCATGGCCACGTCCATCAGCCCCGCCGCGCGAAACACCGCAATGGCCACCAGCATGGCCACCAGGTAGGGGATGATCTGCACGGCCACGCCAAAGCCTTCCTTGGCCCCTTCGACGAAAGCGTCGTACACGTTCACGCGCCGCCACGCGCCGGCCAGCAGAAACAGCGCCACCACGGCCAGGATGAAGCCCGCGCCCACCACGCCCATGACCTGCGCCGCGTGCTCGGGCGGTATGCGCGAAAGCCACCACACCAGCGCGCCGACGATGGCTGCCAGCGCCACCAGCGGCCACAGCAGGGCCGCGCGCCACAGCGGCAGGCGCTGCACCACGGCCACCATGAGCAGCGCCGACAGCAGCCCGCCCGCCGTGGCAATCAGCGTGGGCAGGAAGATGTCTGCCGCGTTGAAGCCCACCAGCCCCTCCTTCACGGCCATGGTCTGGCGGATGGCGATGACCGAGGTGGGGATGAGGGTGAGGCCCGCCGTGTTCAGCGTCAGAAACATGATCTGCGCGTTGGTGGCGGTGCCGGGCCGGGGGTTGAGCGATTGCAGCTCCTGCATGGCCTTGAGGCCCAGCGGCGTGGCGGCGTTGTCCAGCCCGAGCAGGTTGGCGCTCATGTTCATGGTCATCGCGCCCTGCGCCGGGTGGCCGCGCGGCACGCCGGGAAAGAGGTGGCGAAACAGCGGGTTCACCCCACGCGCGAAGGCGTCGATCATGCCGGCCTGCTGGCCGATCTTCATCAGCCCCAGCCACAGCGCCATGATGCCGACCAGGCCGATGGAGATCTCGAAGCCGGTGCGCGCCGCATCGAACATGGCCGTCATCAGCCGGGGCAGCGCGGCCATGTCGCCGCCGAAGGTCTGCACCACGGCCGCCGCCATGCCGCCCAGCAGCAAGGCGAGCCAGACGATGTTCAGCACCACCGCTTCAGCCCCGGCAACAGGCCGCGCTCACGCGCCGCAGCACTTCTTGTGCTTCTTGCCGCTGCCGCAGGGGCAGGGATCGTTGCGGCCCACCTTGCCCGTGTGGCGCACGGGGGCCGCGCGCGGGCCCAGGCTTTTGGCAATGGCGTACAGGTCGTACACGGCCCACAGGGCTTCGCCAAAGGCGTCGATGCGCGCCGCGCTGGTGCTGGGCGGCGCGTCGTCGTCGAAGAAGTTGAAGGCGGGCGTGACGGTGTCGTCGTCCAGCAGTGCGGCCACGCAGTCCAGCGCATCCGTCATGTCGGCGGCGATCTCCTTGTCGCGCGGCGGCGCCCAGTCGTCGGCCCATAGCTCGGTCACGGTGATGAAGCCCAGCGCCCACAGCTGGCCGTAGGCGGGCAAGGCCTCGGGCGTGAGCGCGTCTTCTGCTTCGTCCGTGTCGCTTGCGGCGTCCTGGGGGGCGTCGGCATCGGCCGGGGGCTGCTCCTGTGCCTGCTCCTGCTCCATCGCAAGCGCCATGCCGCGCCAGTCGATCAGGCCCGGCTGCAAGGCGCGCTCGTCGCGCAGGTCGTCCACGGGCGCTTCCAGCGCGGCGCGCAGCTGGGCTTCGCGCGCGTACCAGTGCATCAGAAAGTGCGTGCGTTCGCCCTCGCTGGCGAAGGCTTCGCCGCCTTCCCTGTCGGCTAGCAGGTGGTGCAGCCATTCGCTTTGCGACACGGCGCGGCGCATGCACAGCATGGCGGTGAGCACGCCTTCGCAGAATTCCCACTGCGGCACGTCCTGCCTGCGCGCGCGCATGGCGTCCAGCGCGTCTTCCAGCGCGCCCAGCGTGGCCATGGCGGCATCGTCAAGGGCGTTGTTTTCGTCGTTGGCCTCGTCTGAGGGGTTCGGGGGCTGCAAGGAAGTCATGGCCATGTCCGCGCGGAGTCGATCAAGCCCCGCATGGTAGCGCTGCCGTTGGTGATGGGCGGCTTGATAATCAAAAATAGTAGCTGCTTGCGCATGTTATAAAGCGGTTTCATATATAAAATAAATTGAAAATGCTTTAAATCATACGCAAGAAGCTCTATTTTTGTTTCATCCTTCAGTGTGAGCCCGACAGCACCTGCTCCACCCCCAGCCCCAGCGCGAGGATGCGCGCGTCGGCCATGGCGGGGCCGGCCAGCATCAGCCCCACGGGCGCCTCGCCCGGCGTGTGGCAGGGCAGGCTGAGCGCGCAGCCGTCCAGGAAGTTGATGAGCGAGGGGTTGCGCAGCATCAGGCCGTTGGTCTTGAAATAGACCTCGTCGCTGGCGCCGGTGGCGGCGATGCCGGGGGCGACGGTGGGCACGGTAGGCAGGATCAGCGCGTCGAACGGGGCGATGCGCGCTTCGACACGCGCGATCCAGTCGCGGCGCCCGGCTTGCAGGTCGATGTAGTCGCCCGCGCCCATGGCCTCGCCCGCGCGGATGCGCGTGCCCACGCGCGGGTCGTAGGCGGCGGCGTGGTCTGCCAGCAGGGCGCGGTGCCAGGCCCAGGCTTCGGCGCCGGCCAGGGTGCCGCGGGCGTTCAGCGCGCCGACTTCGGCGAACTCGGGCACGGCCAGCCGCGTGAGCTGCGCGCCGGCGTCGGACAGCCTGGCGCAGGCGTGCTCGAAGGCGCGCGCCACGGCCTCGTCCATGTCGTTGTGCACCACCGTGGTCGGGATGGCCAGGCGCGCGCCGCGCACGGGCAGCGCGGCGCGCGCCGTGGGCGCGTCGCCGGCCAGCACGGCGTCGGCGATGGCGCAGCAGCGCACGCTGGCGCCCAGCGGGCCGATGCAGTCGAGCGAGGTGGACAGCGGCACCGTGCCGGTGATGGGCACGCGCCGCTGCGTGGGCTTGAAGCCGGTGAGGCCGCACAGCGCCGACGGAATGCGCACCGAGCCACCCGTGTCCGAACCGATGGCCAGCGCCGCCATGCCGTCCGTCACCGACACCGCTGCGCCGCTGGACGAGCCGCCGGGGATGCGCCCGCCGCCCTCTTTTGCGGCACGGTCCCACGGGTTCTTCGGCGTGCCGTAGTGCGGGTTCAGGCCCAGGCCGGAGAAAGCGAACTCCGTCATGTTGGTGCGCCCCACGATCACCGCGCCAGCGGCGATCAGGCGGTCGATCACCGGCGCGTTGCGCGGCGCAGGCGCGGCGTTTTTCAGCACCACCGAGCCTGCCGTGGTGGGCTGCCCCGCGATGTCGAACAGGTCTTTGACCGACACCGGCAGCCCTTCGAGCGGCGAGCGCGCCATGCCTGCGGCGCGCAGCACGTCGCTGGCGCGCGCGGCGGCCAGCGCGCGGTCTGCGTCCAGGCGGGTGAACACGCGTGCGCCCTCGCCGGCCGGGTCTTGCGCGCGCGCCAGCGCCGCTTCGGTCAGCTGCTGCGAGGTGGTGCGGCCAGCGGCCAGCTCGGCACCCAGGTGGGCGATGGTGGGCAAGGAGGTCATGTGCTTCATCGTGTGGTTCAAGTTCAAAAACGGGTCTGTCGGGCCTGATGGCGCGGGGAACCTGCGGCGCGTGCCTGTCTCCAACGGGCCTTTTCGACGCCACTGGAGCCCATTGCATGTTGTTGCCCTTGCCCGCGCCTCGTCTGTCCCGCCGCACCTTCCTGGCCGCGCCGCTGCTGGCCGCACCCGTGCTGGCTGGCGCGCAATCTGCCGACGCGCTGCGCGAGATCACGCACGACGTCGCGCTGCCAGCGCTGGGCAACGCCAAGGGCGACGTCACCATCGTCAAGTTCTTCGACTACCAGTGCGCCTATTGCAAGCGCAGCTACCCCGACGTGAAGGCGCTGCTGGCCGAAGACCCGAAGCTGCGGCTGGTGATGCGCGACCTGTTCGTCTACGGCGACAGCTCGCGCCACGCCGCCCGCCTGGCGCTGGCCGCCGCGCGGCAGGGCAAATACGCCGACGCGGTGGACGCGCTGATGACCCACTCGGGTCGCCTGAACGAAGCGCGCACCGAAGCCGCCTTGGCCGCACGCGGCGTGGACATGGCCGCCGCCAAGGCCTGGGTGGCCGAAAACGACGATCGGCTGCAGGCGCTGTTTGCGCGCAACCAGCGCTTTGCCCGCACGCTGGGCTTTCGCGGCACGCCCAGCTACCTCATCGGCCGCACCGCCGCGCCCGGTGCCATCAGCCGCGACCAGATGCGCGAGCTGATCGCGCAGGCACGGGCGGCGTAAGCCCCTGTCTTTTGCTGCATGCCATAGGCCGCAGAGCAGGCCAAACCAGGGCACCGCACAACAGAGCGAAGGTGGGCGGCCCTCACCCCAACCCTCTCCAAGAGGGAGAGGGAGCAAGACAGGGCCGAGCGAAGCGATGGCCCGTGTGGATTTGTAAAGCCCCTCTGGCCGTGCCGAGAAGCGCAGGGCGTGGGGCGGGTGCGCAGCGAAGCATGCGCACTTCGTGCTCTGGCTCGCTGCAGTTGTCTGAGCGGCGAGAGCGAAGCGAACAAAGCGAGTTCTGCAGCGCCGCCCCAGCAGCACCGGCGGAATCCCTTCGGGGTTCCGCCCCACGGGTTGCGCTTCACGAAGATGTGTGCAGACACCAGCCTCCCGCAGGCGGCTCAGGGGGCGCTCCATGTCAAGCGACTTCGGGCAGCACGTCCACCGTGTAGCGGTGCTCGATGCTGCGCCCGCTCGCCGGGTCGTGCAGCGACATGCGGAACGAAGACGCAGGGCGAATGCCGCCGATCACGGCCACGGTGCCGCAGCTCATGGCGGTGCCGTCGGGCAGCGTGGTGCCGCCGCCGGTGTGGCGGGCGATCAGGTCGGGCACGCTGCGCAGGCTGGCCAGCAGGCCGTCCTGGTAGGGCGTGTCGACGCCGTTTTCCACGATGTGCGCGCGCACGCGCAAGGTGTCCCAGTGGCCGGCCACGTCGGCATGGCGCCAGGCCACGCGCGCCACGGGCTTGGCGCACACCTGCTTGGACAGGGCCACGCTGTGCGCCTCCAGCTTGCGGTCGGTGTGGTCGGACGTGAGGCTCACGTACAGCTCGCCGCCGTGCGCAAACACGAACGCTTCGACCTCGCCCGAGCTGTGCGGGCCGACCACCTGCACGCGCTCGGCCTGCGTGAGCTGGTTGGCCGCCACGCGGTAATACAGCGGCACGGCCGAAGGGCGCGGCACGCCGATGGCGGCCAGCTCGTCGATGTGGTGCTCGATGGCGGCGGCGTCGCGCCCGGCCCAGCCGGCAATGATGAACTGGTCGATCTCGGTCTCAAGGCGGCTTTCGCCAGCGCTGGTGTGCAATGAAAAAGTGAGCAACATGGTTCTTATCCGAAAAGTTCAGGCAGCCACAGCGCCAGCGAGGGGAACAGCGCCAGCAGCACGATGACGGCGAACAGCGCCAGCACGAAAGGCAGCGCGCCGACGATGATGGACTGCATCGAGCCGGCCTTGCGCAGGCTTTGCACCACGAACAGGTTCAGGCCCACGGGCGGGGTGATGAGCGCGGTTTCGACCAGCACGATGATGACGATGCCCAGCCACACGGGGTCGAACCCCAGCGCGATCATGATCGGCGCCACGATGGGGATGGTGGTGATCATCATCGACAGCGTCTCCATGAAGCAGCCCAGGATGACGTAGAACACCACCAGCGCCAGCAGCATCCAGGCGGGCGACAGGCCCAGCTCGGTGACGGTGCGGGTGATGGCGTCGGTCAGGCCGATGGCCGACATGATGAAGTTCAAGAACGCCGCGCCGATCACGATCAGCATGATCATGGCGGTCGAGCGCATGGTGTTTTCCACCGCCTCGCGCAGCATGCCCAGGTTCAGGCGCTTGAACGAGGCCGCCAGCACCAGCGCGCCCACCACGCCCAGCGCGGCGGCTTCGGTGGGCGTGGCCAGCCCGGCGTAGATGGAGCCGACCACCAGCAGGAAGATGAAGGCCGGCGGCAGCAGGTGGACGAGGCTGCGCAGGCGCTCGCCCCAGCTGGCGCGCACGCGCTGCCCGCCCCAGGCGGGCCGCCACAGGCAGGCACCGACGATGACGGCCATGAACAGCAGCGCCGCCAGAATGCCCGGGATGATGCCCGCCAGGTAGAGCTTGGGCACCGAGGTGTTGGTCAGCACGCCGTAGATGATGAGGTTGATGGACGGCGGAATGAGAATGCCCAGCGTGCCGCCGGCGGCGATGCTGCCCAGAAACAGCGGCTCGTGGTAGCCAAAGCGCTTGATCTGCGGCAGCGCCACCGTGCCCACGGTGGCGGCGGTGGCCACGCTGGAGCCGCTGGTGGCGGCAAACACGGTGCTGGCACCGATGTTGGCGTGCATCAGCCCGCCCGGCAGCCAGCTGAGCCACTTGGCCATGGCGTCGTACATGCGCTGGGCAAAGCCGGCGCGCAGCAAGATCTCGCCCAGCAGAATGAACAGCGGAATGGCGACCAGCAAAAACTCGTTGGACGATCCCCAGGCCATCTCGCCCATGGCGCGCTGCAGCGGCAGCGACGAATACAGCGGGTCAAGCACTAGGCCCAGCACGCCCAGTGCGGCGGCCACCGGAATGCTGATGCCCAGCAGCACCAGCAGCACGATCAAGGCGGTGGCGATCATGACTTGGCCTCCCCGCGCACCAGGCGCTGGCCCTCGGCGGCGCCTTCTTCGGCTTCTTCGACCGACGACTTCACGCCCGCCAGCGCCTTGAGCACCACCATGTCGCCCGTGACCAGCGCCGTGCTGGCGCGCAGCAGCATCAGCGCCAGCACCACCACGAACCACGCCAGGCCCGCAAACCACAGGGTCTGCGGGATCCACAAGGGCGTGCCCAGCGGCGTATTGGCCGCCGACTGCATCTGCCACGAGGTCAGTGCCACCTGGCCGCCGTAATAGCTCAGGTACACCGCGAACACGCCCAGCGCCACCAGCGCGATCCAGTCGAGCACCGCCGACAGGCGCACGGGCAGGTATTGGTAGAGCACGTCGATGCGCACGTTGGCGCGCTCCAGCGCGGTGAAGGCCAGCGCCCAGGTGACGCTGATGGCAAACGCATAGCCCGACAGCTCGTCGGCACCGCCCAGGGTGACGCCGAAAAAGCGCCGTGCCAGCACTTCGTAGGTGATGAGCGCGACGCTGGCCAGCGTCAGCGCACCGCCGACCCACACGCCCACGCGCGACAAGGTGCGCGCCAGCGCCAGCGGGCGCTCCAGCACGGAAGGAGAAGAAGACACACCCATGACCGATAACTCCTGAGAGGGTCAAAGCCACGCGCAGCCGCCAGCGCCAAGGTTTGGTTGCTGCGCTATTGATAGCTGTTAGCGCTTGCCAGGCAAGCGCTGGAACCTGTTTTGATTCGCAAGGCGCTGCTGTGGCCCCGCCGCAGCGCCGGGCAGCGTCTTACTTCCTGGCCACCACGCCCAGCTGCTTGCCGATGGTGGCGTTGAAGTCCTGCACGCATTGCGCGTTGCAGCGCTGCGCCCACTTGGCGATGACGGCGTCGCGGATCGTCTTGAGCTGCTCGCGGTCGGCGGCCGAGGGCTGCACCAGCACCATCTTGCCCTTCACCGCTTGCGTGCAGGCGGCAGCGCCCGTGTTGCAGTCGTAGCCTTCCTGCGTCTGCTTGGCGGCCGCGTCCCAGATCTGACCCACCAGGCCATCGACCTGCGTTTGCAGAAACTGCTGCATCGCCGGGTTGAACCTGGCCCAGGTCCTGGCGCCCACGGCGTGGATCTGCTGGTTCCAGTTGATGGGCAGCGCCACCAGGTGCGTGGACACCTCGTACCACTTGGCCGAATAGCCCGACAGCGAACCGGTGATGGCGCAATCGACCACGCGGTTTTGCAGCGCGGGCACCACTTCGCCAAAGGCCATGGTCACGCTGGCGCCGCCCAGCGCCTCGACGAAGTCGGCCTGCGTGCGGCTGCTGGTGCGCACCTTCTTGCCCTTCAGGTCGCTCAAGGACTTGATCTCGGCATTGCAGAACAGCACCTGCGCCGGGTAGGTGGAAATGCCCAGCAGCTTGACGTTGTTGCCCTGGCCGTAGAGCTTGGCGTAGACCGGCTCGAAGGTCTTGGTCACGTCGCGCGCGGTCTGCACGTCGGGCGCCAGGCCGGCCAGGTCGATGGCTTCGTTGATGGGGTTGTCGGAGGCAAAGTACGCCAGCGTGGCGGTGCCGAACTCGATCACGCCGCTGCCCATCAGGCGCAGCAGCTCGGGGCCCTTGATGCCCATTTCGTTGAAGCCCTTGATCTCGGCCGTCACTTGGCCCTTGCTGGCTTCGGGAATCGTCTTGGTCCAGAACGGCACTTCGTAGTCCTGGTAGGCCGTCAGGTTGGACAGCCCGCCAGTGATCTTCAGGTGCGTCTTGGGCAGCTCTTGTGCCAGCGCGGGCGCGGCGGCCAGGGCAAAGGCGGCAGTGGTGAGAACGGAACGGATGGTCATGAGGGGTCTCCTTTTGTGGACGGACTACAGAACGGCAAGTTGGTGGTTCTTCAGATCGGTCACCAGCATGTGACCGGGCGCGTGGGTGATGCAGAACGCAGGGCGTGAAGCGGCCATGACCGACTGCGGCGTGACGCCGCAGGCCCAGAACACGGGAATCTCATCGTCGTGCACCGGCACCGCATCGCCGTGGTCGGGGCGTGACAGGTCGGCAATGCCGATCAGCGCCGGGTCACCCAGGTGCACCGGCGCACCGTGCACCTGCGGAAAGCGCGTGGTGATCTGGATGGCGCGGATGGCATCCGCCGCCTTGAAGGGCCGCATCGACACCACCAGCGGCCCGGCAAACGGCCCCGCCGCCTGCGTGGGGATGTGCGTGCGGTACATCGGCACGTTGCAGCCGCGCGCGATGTGGCGCACCTCGATGCCCTCGGCCAGCAGGGCTTCTTCGAAAGAGAAAGAACAGCCGATGGCAAAGCTCACTAGGTCGTGCTGCCAGTGGGCGCGCACATCCAGCGGCTCGTCCACCAGCTCGCCGTGCCGCCACAGGCGGTAGCGCGGCACGTCGGTGCGCACGTCCAGGTCGGTGCCCAGCGCGGGCAGCCGCCCATCGCCCGGCTCGGACACGGCCAGCAGCGGGCAGGGCTTGGGGTTGCGCTGGCAAAAGCGCAGAAAGTCGTCGGCCAGCGCCGCAGGCAGGATGGCCAGATTGGCCTGCACGAAACCGGGGGCCAGGCCCGCCGTGGGGCCGGTCAGGCGGCCACAGCGCGACTGCCGGCGCACAGCCAGCGCCTCGTTTGACGCGTTGGCCGGTGCGTCGACTGCAAGCATGGGTTTCGTCTCCTTGCGGCTGCGGGCGTCTCGTGCGCCGCGCCGTACAACCCATTTCAGCCCAGAAACGCGGGGCTGTCCAATTCCATGTTCGGATGGCGCGTGATCAGAATTTCGAATCAGTGCCCGCGCTGGCCGCCACCTGCACGGCCAGCCGCGCCACCGCCGCGGCCACATGGCTGTCGCGGCCGCGCCGCCAGGAGGCGGTGAAAGCCAGATCAGGCAAGGGCGCGCCGTGCACCTCCAGCAGGCGCAGTTGGCCATCCGCCAGCTCGCGCCTGAGCACCGCCGGCGCGAACACGCCCACGCCCATGCCGGCCTGCACCATGCGCACCGTGGTGCTGAGCGAGGCCGACCCGACCATGCGCACGTTCTGAATGCCCGCGCCCGCCAGCATCTGGCGCACGGCCTGGTGCGGGCGGCTGCTGGCCGGGTAGGTGACGATGGGCCACGCGGCCACGCGCTGCGGCGTGAGCGGGCCAGCACCCAGATCCAGCTGCGGGCTGGCCAGCCAGGCCAGCGGGTAGCGGCACAGGTCGAGGTTTTCCACCTCGGCCTCGGCCAGCGGCCCCATCAGGAAAGCCAGGTCGATGCGGTGCGCCAGCAGGTGGTTGCGCATGGGTGGGGTGTTGTCCACCTCGATCTCCAGCGCCAGCGCGGGAAACATGTCGTGCACCCGCGCCAGCAGGGTCGGCAGCCAGGTCTGCACGATGGTTTCGGCCACGCCCAGCGTCAGGCGGCCGGCGATGGCGTTCTCCTCGCGCGCCAGCGCCAGCATGTCCTGGCGCAGTTGCAGCATGCGCTCGGCCTGCGTGAGCAGCGCCTGCCCGCGCACCGTCAGGCGCACGCTGCGCTTGTCGCGCTCGAACAGGCGCGTGCCCAGCTGGTCTTCCAGCTGGCTGATGCGCTGCGAGATGGCGGGCTGGCTGGCGTGCAGCTTTTCCGCCGCCGCGCGAAAGCCGCCCAGCGTGGCGACCCAGTAGAAGGTCTCGATGCCGCGCAGGTCGATCATGGCCAGCGCTTTTCAGCCCTGCCAGAGGTGCGGCGCAATGGGTGCCAGCACGCTCTCGGCGGCGGGCGCGCCCTGCGTGAGGTGCCGCACCAGATCCAGCGTGGTCGAGCGCCGCGTGAGCATGGCGCACAGCACCTCGCCGGGTTGCCCGACGCGCGTGGCGTGCCAGCAGCCCGGCCGCATGCAGATGCCCTGCCCCTGGCGCACGCGAAACGCCGCCAGCGTGGCGAGGTCGGGCGCGCCATCGGCCCCGCTGCTGGCCACGAACTGCACCAGCTCGCCGGTGAGCGGCATGAGCGCCTGCTGCGTCAGCAGGTGTTTTTCCAGCGTGCCGACGGGGCTGACGGCGTCGCGGTAGCTGACCCACAGCAGCTCCGGCTGGCCGGCCTCGCCCGCGTCGAACACATGGGCCTGCCAGAAGTCGGAGGCCGCGCTGCGGAAGGTGGCGGCCGCATCGCCGCTGGGTATCGGCAGGCCCAGCACCCAGCCATGGGGGGCGAAAGCGGTGGGGTTCAACGCTTGCAGGGGCAATGTGGCCATGGTCAGCGCCTCGTCATGCCCGTTGCAGCTTGAACACCGCCGTGCTGGCGCGCGCATTGGGCAGCCAGCGCACCACGCGGCCATCTTGCAGGCCGAAGGCGTCGAGCACTTGCAGGCCGTTCTTGCGCGCCAGCGCCTCGAAGTCCTTGAAGGTGCCGACGCGGATGTTGGGCGTGTCGTACCACTGGTAGGGCATGCGCCGCGTGACGGGCATGCGCCCGCGCACGACGGACAGGCGGTTGGGCCAGTGCGCGAAGTTGGGGAAGGCGACGATGCCGATGCGGCCCACGCGGGCGGTTTCGCGCAGCATGACTTCGGCGTTGCGCAGGTGTTGCAGGGTGTCGATTTGCAGCACCACGTCGAAGCTCTGGTCGTGGAAGGCGGCCAGCCCCTGGTGCAGGTTGAGTTGCAGCACGTTGACGCCGCGCCGCACGCAGGCGAGCACGTTGGCATCGTCGATCTCGATGCCGTAGCCGGTGCAGCGGCGCGCCTTGACCAGGTGGTCGAGCAGCGCGCCGTCGCCGCAGCCCAGATCGAGCACGTGCGCGCCTTGGGGCACGAGCTGTGCGATGGGGTGTTGAAGCTGCGCGTCGCTCATGCGGCCTCTCCTGCAATGCCATCGAAATAGGAGCGAACGACGCCGGTGTACCGCGCGTCATCGAGCAGAAAGGCGTCGTGCCCGTGGGGCGCGTCGATTTCGGCGTAGCTGACCTGGCGGCGGTTTTCGAGCAGGGCCTTGACGATCTCGCGCGAGCGCGCGGGAGCAAAGCGCCAGTCGGTGGTGAAGCTGACGAGCAGGAACCTGGCCTGGGTGCGGGCCAGCGCCTGCGTCAGGTCGCCGCCGAAGGCGCGGGCGGGGTCGAAATAGTCGAGCGCGCGGGTGATGAGCAGATAGGTGTTGGCGTCGAAGTATTCGCTGAACTTGTCGCCCTGGTAGCGCAGATAGCTCTCGATCTGGAACTCGATGTCTTGCGTGGAAAAGCGGTAGCCGCTGGCGTTGCCGGCAACGGCTTCACGCAGCTCGCGGCCAAACTTCTCGTTCATCACGTCGTCGCTGAGATAAGTGATGTGGCCGATCATGCGGGCGATGCGCAGGCCGCGTTTGGGCACCACGCCGTGGCGGTAGAAGTGGCCGCCGTGGAAGTCGGGGTCGGTGACGATGGCGCGGCGGGCCACTTCGTTGAAGGCGATGTTCTCTGCCGTGAGGTTGGGCGCGCTGGCCACCACCACGGCGTGGCGCACGCGCTCGGGGTATTGCAGCGTCCAGCTGAGCGCCTGCATGCCCCCTAAGCTGCCGCCCATGACGGCGGCCAGCCGCTCGATGCCCAGCGCATCGAGCAAGCGTGCCTGCGCGGCCACCCAGTCTTCGACGGTGACGACGGGAAAGTCGGCCCCGTAGACCGCGCCCGTGTCGGGGTTGGCGTGCATGGGGCCGGTGGAGCCGAAGCACGAGCCGAGGTTGTTGACGCCGATGACGAAAAAGCGGTTGGTGTCCACCGGCTTGCCGGGGCCGATCATGTTGTCCCACCAGCCTTCGCTTTTGGGCTGGCCTTCATAGGCACCGGCCACGTGGTGCGAGGCGTTGAGCGCGTGGCAGATGAGCACGGCGTTGTCGCGCGCGGCGTTGAGCTGGCCGTAGGTTTCGTAGGCCAGCACGTAGTCGCGGATGGACGCGCCGCTTTGCAGCGGCAGCGGCTCGGCAAAGCGCATGGTTTGCGGCGTGGCGATGAAGGACATGGCACCCCCATGAAAAAACCCGGTCCGCCAAAGAGGCGAAAACCGGGTGTCGCGGGTGTTTCGTCTTTAGCAGCATTTGGTAAAGCGCCCGCAAGCAGGAAAGCAAATCGGCGCTGAGGAAAGCTGGCCAGTATATAGCGCCCCGCTGCCCAGCCAGTGGCGTTGTGCATGGGGAGTGATATTTATGATAGCTGCTTGCGTACGGTATAAAACAAAATACAATATAAATACATTCAAAATTGTTTTATAACATACGCAAGCAGCTACTATTTTTAATATATCCCGAGTTTGCTACAACTGCACAACACCCTCCGTGTTAGAGTGACCTTGACGTAAACGTCAACCCAAACACCTCCTGCCCGGCCCCTGCTTGTCGCCCCGCCCGCCATGACCATGCCCGCTGCCTCCACCCCCCTGCACGCCCGCATTGCCGCCAGTTTTGCCCGCCAGGGGATGATGCGCCACCTGGGTGCCGAACTGCGGCGCGTGGAGCCGGGCCTGGTCGAAATCTGGCTGCCCTATTCCGACAAGGTCACGCAGCAGCAAGGCGGTTTTCATGGCGGCGCGATGGGCGCGGTGGCCGACATCGCGGGCGGCTATGCCGCGCTGACCGTCGCGCCCGAAGGCATGGAAGTGGTGACTGCCGAATACAAGATCAACTTTCTCGGCAGCCACCAGGGCGGCGCGTTGCGCGCCGTGGGCCGCGTGATCAAGCCGGGCAAGCGGCTCATCGTCACCACCGCCGAAGTCACGCACGTGGGCGATGATGGCAAGCCAAGCCCCTGCGCGCTGATGCAGCAGACCATCGTGCTCGTGCCGCTGGCCAGATGAATCTATTCACACACAAGGAGACACCCATGAGCAACCTGCCCGGCCTGAACTTCCAGCTTGGCGAAGACATCGACGCGCTGCGCGACGCCGTGCGCGACTTCTGCGCCGCCGAAATCGCCCCGCGCGCGGCAGAGGTGGACAAGACCGACCAGTTCCCCATGGACCTGTGGCCCAAGATGGGCGAGCTGGGCGTGCTGGGCATCACCGTGCCCGAGGAATATGGCGGCGCCAACATGGGCTATCTCGCGCACATGATCGCCATGGAAGAAATCAGCCGCGCCAGCGCGTCGATTGGCCTCAGCTACGGCGCGCACAGCAACCTGTGCGTGAACCAGATCAAGCGCAACGGCAACGAGGCGCAAAAGCAGAAATACCTGCCCAGGCTCATCAGCGGCGAGCATGTGGGCGCCCTGGCCATGAGCGAGCCGGGCGCGGGCAGCGACGTCATCAGCATGAAGCTGAAGGCCGAAGACAAAGGCGGCTATTACCTGCTGAACGGCACCAAGATGTGGATCACCAACGGCCCCGACGCCGACACCATGGTGGTCTACGCCAAGACCGAGCCCGAGCTGGGCGCGCGCGGCGTCACCGCCTTCATCGTCGAGAAGGGCATGAAGGGCTTCAGCACCGCGCAAAAGCTCGACAAGCTGGGCATGCGCGGCAGCCACACGGGCGAGATGGTGTTCAACAACGTCGAGGTGCCCGCCGACCACATCCTGGGTGGCCTGAACATGGGTGCCAAGGTGCTGATGAGCGGGCTGGACTACGAGCGCGCCGTGCTGGCCGGCGGCCCCATCGGCATCATGCAGGCCGTGATGGACAACGTGGTGCCCTACATCCACGACCGCAAGCAGTTCGGCCAGAGCATTGGCGAATTCCAGCTGGTGCAAGGCAAGGTGGCCGACATGTACACCGTGCTGCAAGCCGGCCGCGCCTTTCTGTACACCATCGGCAAGAACCTGGACGCGCTGGGCAGCGAGCACGTGCGCCAGGTGCGCAAGGACTGCGCTTCGGTGATTTTGTGGACGGCCGAAATGGCCACCAAGATGGCGGGCGACGGCATTCAGCTCTTCGGCGGCAACGGCTACATCAACGAATACCCGCTGGGCCGCCTGTGGCGCGACGCCAAGCTGTACGAGATCGGCGCGGGCACATCGGAGATTCGCCGCATGCTGATCGGGCGGGAGCTGTTTGCCGAGACGATGTAAAGCGCCGCTGGCGCGCAAACAGCGCAAAGCCGCCTGCCACGCGCTTGTCGTGGCAGGCGTTTTTTTTGTGGGCGATGGCCGCTTTCAGCGCGCCGTGGTGATGCCCTGCACCAGGCCCGCCACGCGCTCGGGGCCGCTGCGCGCGGGCACGGTCTTGCGCGCTTGCTTCACGGCGGGGGTGTCGGTGTGCGTGGCGCGCGCGGGCGTCCAGCCCCATTGCGCGGCCAAGTGCTTTTTCATGCGGGCGTAGTCGCGCAGATACTGGCGGGCCAGCTTCCGCTTTTGCGTTTCGGTCAGGATGCGGCCACTGACCTGGAAAAAGCGCCGCTCTTCTTCCTTCAGGTGGTGGCGCACGCCATGCACCAGCCGCTTGGCCGCTGCGCCAAAGTCGTCGCCGTCAGCGGGCAGCCCTTGCAGCGCCTCCACGGCGTGGTCGAGCCGGTGGTGCTCGGCCAGCGCGTGGCGCGCGCTGTACAGGCCCGCGTCTTCCATCAGCATGGGCGCGTACAGAAAGCGCTCTTCCGCCGCCGCGTGGGCGTACAGCTCGAGCTTCAGGGTGCGAAAGGTTTCCAGCCGCCCTTCGGGATTGCGGGTGCGCGTCAGGCGCGTGCACAGCTCGCGCTGAATGTCGTGGCTTTCGCGCAGGGCGGCGTAGATGTCGAGGTCGGGCATGGCCAGGCTCCTTGCGTGGGGTGAGAGGGCTTGCGCCCGATCCTGGGCGACAGCCACCCCCCGCCATGTAGGCCAAGCCCTTGCCTGCCCATCGTCACATGCCGTGCATGTTGTGGCCGACAATGGAGCGCTGTCTTTACCGTCATTCACCGAACCCCGCTGCGCATGTCCTCTTCACTTCAGCATCTGATCGACGCCAACCACGCCTGGGCCGAGCGCATGGCGCAAGAGCGGCCCGGCTTTTTCGACAAGCTCTCACGGCAGCAGACGCCCGATTACCTGTGGATCGGCTGCTCCGACAGCCGCGTGCCTGCCAACCAGGTGGTGGCGCTGGACCCCGGCGAGGTGTTCGTGCACCGCAACGTGGCCAACGTGGTGGTGCACTCCGACCTGAACGCGCTGTCGGTCATCCAGTTCGCGGTGGATTACCTCAAGGTCAAGCACATCATGGTGGTGGGCCACTACGGCTGCGGCGGCGTGCTGGCGGCGCTGCATGGCCAGCGCGTGGGCCTGGCCGACAACTGGCTGCGCCACGTGCACGACGTGAAGATGCGCCACCGTGGCCGCCTGATGCACCTGTGCCGCCACGAGCAGGAAGACGTGCTGTGCGAGATGAACGTGATCGAGCAGGTGGGCAACATCGCGCAGTCCAACGTGGTGCAGGACGCCTGGGGGCGCGGGCAGGCGCTGGCCGTGCATGGCTGGTGCTATGGCCTGAAAGACGGCAAGGTGAAAGACCTGGGCGTGACCATGTCCGAGGCCGCCACCGTGGTGGACGTGTACCGCGCTGCCATCAAGCGCTACCCGCGCGAGACCGAGCCGCAGCCCGCCGAGTTCGTCATGGACGACTTGCCCGGCGGCGGCAACGACATGCCGGGCTCCCGCTGAGCCGGGCGCACCCCATGCAGCCGCCCGCCCTCGACTCCCCGCTTGCGCGCGACATCGCGCAGGCCATGATCGACGGCTTCAACCGGCACTACACCCTGTTTCGCCACGAATCGGCGCGCGCGCAGCACCGCTTCGAAACCTGCGACTGGCATGGCCAGCAGCGCGCGCAGCGCGAGCGCATCGCTTTTTATGACCTGCGCGTGCGCGAATGCCAAAAGCGCCTGGAGCGCGAGTTCAAGGCGCATGAGCAGCCCATGGACGTGTGGCAGCAAGTCAAGCTGCGCTACATCGGCCTGCTGGTCGACCACAAGCAGCCCGAGCTGGCCGAGACCTTCTTCAACTCGGTCACCACCAAGATCCTGCACCGCAGCTACTTCCACAACGACTTCATCTTCGTGCGCCCGGCCATCAGCACCGAATACCTGGCCACCGACGACCCGCGCGCCAAGACCACTTACCAGGCCTTCTACCCCCACATCGACCGCCTGCAAGACAGCGTGCGCGCCGTGATCGAATCGTTTGCGCTGCACGGCGGCTTTGAAGACATCGAGCGCGACGCGCGCTACGTGGCCGCCGCCATGCGGCGCGAGCTGGGCGACGCACGCACGCGGCCCAACTTCCAGATCCAGGTGCTCTCCAGCCTGTTCTATCGCAACAAGGGCGCGTATCTGGTGGGCAAGCTCATCAACGGCTTTCGCGAAATCCCGTTCGCCCTGCCCTTGCTGCACCGCACGCCCGGCACGCTGCACGTCGATGCCGCGCTGTTCGGCGAAGAAGATCTGCTCATCCTCTTCAGCTTCTCGCGCGCCTATTTCATGGTGGACATGGAGATCCCGTCCGCCACCGTGCAGTTTCTGCGCAGCCTCATGCCGCGCAAGCCCCGCGCCGAAATCTACAACGCCCTGGGCCTGGCCAAGCAGGGCAAAAACCTGTTCTACCGCGACCTGCTCTGGCACCTGCGCCACTCCAGCGACCGCTTTCGCATCGCCCCCGGCATCAAGGGCATGGTCATGCTGGTGTTTGATCTGCCCAGCTTTCCCTACGTCTTCAAGATCATCAAGGACAGCTTTCCCGCCCCCAAAGACACCACGCCCGAACAGGTGCGCGCCAAATACCAACTGGTCAAGCGCCACGACCGCGTGGGCCGCATGGCCGACACGCTGGAGTTCTCGTTCATCGCCTTTCCGCGCGAGCGCTTCGACGACGCGCTCATCGCCGAAATCGAGCAGCACGCGCCCAGCCAGCTCGAAATATCCGACCGCGACGGCGACGGCCAGATCGAGGTCATCATCGGCCACGCCTACATCGAGCGGCGCATGATCCCGCTCAACCTCTATCTGCAAGAGGCCCTGGACGCAGGCGAACACGACGCCGCTGCCAGCGCGCAACTGACCCACGCCGTCATCGAATACGGCAACGCCATCAAGGACCTGGTGGCCGCCAACATCTTCCCCGGCGACATGCTGTGGAAGAACTTCGGCGTCACCCGCCACGGCAAGGTCGTGTTCTACGACTACGACGAAATCGAATACGTCACCGATACGAACTTCCGCCGCGTGCCCCCGCCGCGCAACGAAGAAGACGAGCTGAGCGGCGAAGTCTGGTACAGCGTGGGCAAGCACGACGTGTTCCCCGAAACCTTCGGCCCCTTCCTGCTCGGCCACCCGCGCGTGCGCGAAGCCTTCATGCGCCACCACGCCGACTTGCTGGACGCCGGCTTCTGGCAAAGCGCCAAGGCGCGCATCCTGGAGGGCGAGATGATCGACTTCTTCCCCTACGGCGTGCACCGGCGGTTTGACGTCAACGGCGGCATCCGCGGCATGCCGGAGCTGGTGGACCCGGCGGCGGAAGGTGCCGAAACGCCCGCCGACCAGGCCGATACATCGGCACCGGGGACGGCGGTGGAGCCGCCGGAGTAGGACAAACAAAAAAGCAGACGGTGCTCGATGTCAAATGCATCAATAATGATGTGATATTGAATCAATTTTGAGGATATAAGCCATGAGAACCACAGTCACCATTGACGACGCCTTGTACGAGAAGGCTCTGGAAGTGGCCGATCCGGACATGGACAAGGCCGATCTGTTTCGCGAGGCCGTCAAGACCTTCGTGCGGGTGCAAGCGGCCAACCGTCTGGCAGCGCTAGGTGCTGCCGCGCCCGATATGCCTCACATTCCCCGTCGCCAAAGTTCTGGTCAAGCATGAGCAGGGTGCTGGTGGACACATCCGTGTGGGTCGATCACTTTCGTCATCACAACGCAGAGTTGATCGCGTTGCTGGCACTTGACCGGGTGTTGGTGCATCCGCTCATCATTGGTGAAGTAGCCTGCGGCACGCCGCCCAAACGCCAGCAAGTCTTGTCTAACCTGCGTCTGTTGCGCTCGGTGCAGCAAGCCAGTGTGGAAGAAGCCTTGCACTTCATCGAAACCGAGCGCTTGTATGGGCTGGGCTGTGGTCTGGTGGACGTTCTGCTGCTGGCGTCTGCGCTGATGACCCCTGCCACTCGGCTGTGGACGCTCGACAGGTGCCTGGGTGCGCTGGCCCAGCGCTTTGATGTCCAGCACACGGTGCCGCTGCACTGATGAATTGCATAGAAGACCTGATCGAGCGCGCACGCACCCTCTATCCCGGTGCCCGCGTCGAACGCACCACGCGCGTGGACGTGTACGGATCGCACGCGCGCTTCGGCTGGCAGATGATCCTGGCTGACGGCACATCCCTGCCCGAAGGGCTGGACATCGTTGTCCTTTCTGCCGACCACTCGCGCATCGAATCCATCACCGGCTTCTTCGGCCCGCTCAAACCCCGATGAAGCATCCTTTTCTGATTCCCTGACCATAAGGAGCACACCATGTCCGACCCCATCGTCATCGTTTCCGCCGCCCGCACCCCCATGGGCAGTTTCCAGGGCGACTTCGCCCCGCTTGCCGCACACGATCTGGGCGGCGCGGCCATCCAGGCGGCGGTCGAGCGCGCGGGCATTGCGCCCGAGCTGGTCACCGAGGTGCTTTTCGGCAACTGCCTGCTGGCCGGTCAGGGGCAGGCGCCGGCGCGGCAAGCCGCGCTCAAGGGCGGCTTGCCCAAGAGCGCGGGGGCGGTGACGCTCTCCAAGATGTGCGGCTCCGGCATGCGCGCGGCCATGTTCGCGCACGACATGCTGGTGGCGGGCACGCACGACGTGCTGGTGGCTGGCGGCATGGAGAGCATGACCAACGCCCCCTATTTGCTGCAAAAAGGGCGCGGCGGCTATCGCATCGGTCATGACCGCGTGTTCGATCACATGATGCTCGACGGCCTGGAAGACGCCTACGAGCCGGGCCGCAGCATGGGCACCTTTGGCGAAGACTGCGCAGCCAAATACGGCTTCACCCGCGAGCAGCAAGACACATTCGCGCAAGCCAGCGTGCAGCGTGCGCAAGATGCTATCAAAAACGGTGCATTCAAGGGCGAGATCGCCCCCGTCACGGTCAAAGACCGCAAGGGCGAGCGCGTGGTCGATACCGACGAAGGCCCGGGCAAGATCAACATCGACAAGATCCCCACGCTCAAGCCCGCCTTCAAGAAAGACGGCACCGTCACGGCGGCGGCCAGCAGCAGCATCAACGACGGTGCCGCCGCCATGGTGATGATGCGCGAGAGCACCGCGAAGAAGCTCGGCGTCAAGCCGCTGGCGCGCATCGTCAGCCACGCCACGCACGCACAAGAGCCGGAGTGGTTCAGCACCGCCCCCATCGGCGCGACCGAGAAGGCGCTGGCCAAGGCCGGCTGGAAGGTCGATGACGTCGACCTGTGGGAAATCAACGAAGCCTTCGCCGTGGTGCCGATGGCGCTGATGCACGACCTGAAGGTGCCGCACGACAAGGTCAACGTCAACGGTGGTGCCTGCGCGCTGGGCCACCCCATTGGTGCCAGCGGCGCACGCATCATGGTCACGCTGATCCATGCCCTGAAAGCGCGCGGCAAGAAAAAAGGGCTGGCCACGCTGTGCATCGGCGGAGGCGAGGCCACGGCGCTGGCGCTTGAAATGATTTGAAAACAGTAGCAGCCAGCAACGATTGAACAAGCGCTGACAGCCTTCCTGTTCAATCCGTTGCGCGGGTTCGCCCAGCTTCGTCAGCAGCTTGGCCGCTTGTTTTTGTCAATTGACATGAAGCGCGACACGCAATGTCGCGCAAATTGGCGCGCTTTTTCACCTGCGCTCACCGCGCTTTCAGGTGCCGCCAAGGTGCTCGGCCAGCGCCTTTTGGGCTGCCTGCACGGTTGGGTCAGACCAGCGGGCTTGGCCCGGTTGACCGTGTGCCGCAAAGGCCCGCAGCCGGGCCAGGTCAGCAGGGTGGCCGTGCCGGTGCCACCACGCACCCAGCACGCCGATGGCCACCACGCGCACGCCCTCCCATTTGCTGGTCAACGCGGCCTGCATCTCGGCACGTGCGGCGGCATCGGGTGGGGCAGGGGCCAGCACACGCAGGCGAGCGATTTGCTGGTCAAGCGCGCTGGTGGCCTGGCTGTGCGCACGCTGGCGGCGGCGCGTGCGGCGGCAGGCAGCGCAGCGGCGGGCCACGCTGTAGACGCTGCCGTGCGCCACTTCGTGCCACCACTTTTGCTGCTTGGCCGTCCACACCTCGTGAGCGCCGCAGTCCACGCAGACAAAGGGCTGGTCGGCGTAGCGCGGGGGCTTGTCAGTTGCGTGGTGGAGCGCCCAGGCCCACAGGTCTGCAGTGGCCAGCACACGTGCCTGGCGCTTGCGCTTGATCTCGGCACGCTTTTGCTTGTTGCTTTTCATGTCTAGCCCTTCACACACACCACCTGCTTGAGCGTGTAAACCACTTCCACCAGGTCTTGCTGCGCGGCCATCACCGCGTCAATGTCCTTGTAGGCCATCGGGATCTCGTCGATCACGTTGGCGTCCTTGCGGCATTCGACGCCTTCGGTGGCCTTGATCTGGTCATCCACGGTGAACAGCTTTTTGGCCTTGGTGCGGCTCATGGCGCGGCCGGCGCCGTGGCTGCAGCTCATGAAGCTGTCGGGGTTTCCACGTCCGCGCACGATGAAGCTGCGCGCGCCCATGCTGCCGGGGATGATGCCCAGCTCGCCCGTCTTGGCAGACACCGCGCCTTTGCGGGTGACGAACACGTCTTGCCCGAAGTGCGTTTCCTTCTGCACGTAGTTGTGGTGGCAGTTCACCGCCTCCAGGTGCGTGTCGAAGGGCTTGGCGATGACGCCGCGCAGCGCCTTGATGACGCGCGCCATCATCACCTCGCGGTTGGCGCGGGCAAACTTCTGCGCCCAGCCCACGCCCTGCACGTAGTCGGCAAAGTACTGGCTGCCTTCTTCAAAGTAGGCCAAATCCTTGTCGGGCAGTTGCGCGTTGTTGCGCTCGGCGTCTTTCTTGGCCAGCTCGATGAAGTGCGTGCCCATGGCGTTGCCCACGCCGCGCGATCCGCTGTGCAGCATGACCCACACGCTTTGCGCCTCGTCCAGGCAAATCTCGATGAAGTGGTTGCCCGTGCCCAGCGTGCCCATGTGGCGGTGGTTGTTGGTGTTTTTCAGGCGCGGGTACTTCTCGCAGATCTGCTCGAACTCGTCGGCCAGCGCGTCCCAAGCCACGTCGGCCTCATCGGGCGGCGTGTCCCACGAGCCTTTGTCGCGGCCAAACTTGCGCGGCGTCAGGCCGTGGGGCACGGCTTTTTCGATGGCCGTGCGCAGCGGCGCGAGGTTGTCGGGCAGGTCGCTGGCGGTGAGTGTGGTCTTGCACGCGATCATTCCGCAGCCAATGTCCACGCCCACGGCGGCGGGGATGATGGCCTTGATGGTGGGAATGACCGAGCCGACGGTGGCACCGATGCCGTAGTGCACGTCGGGCATGGCCGCCACGTGCTTGAACACGATGGGCAGACTGGCCACGTTTTGCAGCTGCTGCAGTGCCTCGGCTTCGACGGGCACGCCTTTCGTCCACATCTTGATGGGGGCGGCGCTGCCTTGCTGGGTTTCGTTGTAGTTCATGGTGTGACTCCAGAAAAATGAAATGGGAGAGTGACAGAGGGCAGGGCCTGTGCCCCGGTGCCAGATGCATTGCAGCGCGCGTGCCAGCTTGGCGCGGATGCCGTTGGAAGTTGTGCAAGCTGTTGAAAAACAAGGAGAAATATTCTTATGGCCACGGATGCTGCTCAGATGGCTGTGAGAAAATCGCGCCTGAATTTAGACAGAAAGATAAACTTTTATCCATGAACAAGCCCGCTCACGCCTCAGCACCCCTGCCCATCGTCACCCTGGGCTTCATCGGCACCCAGCTTGACGGCGGCTTTGGCGCGGGGCGGTGGCAGAAGTGGCGGCCCACCGTGGCGCTGGGGCAGCACCCCGACGTGGTGCCTGCGCGGCTGGAGCTGTTCTATACCGGCGAGCACCACCTGAAGCTGGCCGAGCGCGTGCAGGACGACCTGGCCCAGGTGGCCCCCGAGACGCAGGTGAACCTGATCCACCTGCCCATTGCCGACCCGTGGGACTTCGGCGAGGTCTACGCCGCGCTGTACGACTTCGCGCGCGGCTACGCCTTTGCGCCCGAGCGCGAGCAGTACTGGATCCACATCACCACCGGCACGCACGTGGCGCAGATCTGCCTGTTTCTGCTGGCTGAGTCGCGCCACCTGCCCGGGGTGCTGGCGCAAACCTCGCCCCCTAAGCGCTGGGGCATGGGCGATGCGGGCACGGTGACGCTGATTGACCTGGACCTGTCGCGCTACGACGCCATTGCCCGCCGCTTCGAGGCCGCGCAACGCGACGCGGTGGCCTATCTGAAAAGCGGCATCGCCACGCGCAACGCGCGCTTCAACGCGCTGATCGACGAGATCGAGCGCGTGGCCGTGCGCTCCACCGCGCCCATCCTGCTGGTCGGCCCCACGGGCGCGGGCAAGTCGTTTCTGGCGCGGCGCATGGCCGAGCTGAAGCGCGCGCGCAAGCTGATCGAGGGCGCTTTCGTGGAAGTGAACTGCGCCACGCTGCAAGGCGAGGGCGCGATGTCGGCGCTGTTCGGCCACAAGAAAGGCGCTTTCACCGGCGCGGCCACCGAGCGCGCGGGCCTGCTCAAGAGCGCCGACGGCGGCGTGCTGTTTCTCGACGAAATCGGCGAGCTGGGGCTGGACGAGCAGGCCATGCTGCTGAAGGCCATCGAGGAAAAGCGCTTCTACCCGCTGGGCAGCGACCGCGAGGTGGAAAGCCGCTTTCAGCTCATCGCCGGCACGCACCGCGACCTGCGCCGCGACGTGGCCGAGGGGCGCTTTCGCGAGGACCTGTTCGCGCGCATCAACCTGTGGACGTATGACCTGCCGGGCCTCGCCGCGCGGGTGGAAGACATCGAGCCCAACATCGACCACCTGCTCGCCCGCCACGCCGACGAGCACCACCGCGTGGTGCGCTTTCACCCCGAGGCGCGGCGCGACTTTCTGGCGTTTGCGCAAGGCCCGGGCGCGCCCTGGCGCGGCAACTTCCGCGACCTGAGCGCCAGCGTCACCCGCCTGGCCACGCTGGCCGAAGGCGGGCGCATCTCGCGCGAGCTGGTGGCCGCCGAAGTGGCGCGCCTGGGCTGGCTGTGGGCGCGCGATGACGATGGGCGCGCGCCGCCGCCAAGCGATGGCGATGCGCTGCTGGTGGCGCTGTTGGGTGCCGAAGGTGCCGCCGCGCTCGACGCCTTCGACCGCCTGCAACTGGCTGCCGTGCTGCCTGTGGTGGCGGCCAGCCGCAGCCTGTCGGACGCCGGGCGGCAGCTCTTCGCCCAGTCGCGCCAGCAGCGCAAGGCAGTGAACGATGCCGACCGGCTGCGCAAATACCTGCTCAAGTTCGGGCTGACGTGGGAGGCGGTGAGCCGCGGGGCGGTCTGAACAGCCGAACTTCCGGACGCGAAGGACGCGAAGGACGCGAAGGGTTCGCGAAGGACGCGAAAGAAAACCTTGAAAAATTCGTCATTCCCGCGCAGGCGGGAATCCAGTGTTTGCGCCTGTGCCACGGCTGGATTCCCGCCTGCGCGGGAATGACGGGGGGCGGGAATGACGGTGCAGACGGGCGTGCTCTCAAGGGCGTAGGCTGGGTAGAGCGCAAGCGAAACCCAGCGTTCTCGCGAGCCGGGTTGCTGGGTTTCGCTTGCGCTCTACTCAGCCTACAAAGAAAGACGTTTGATTGAATAAAAGATGAGCTGCTTGCGTACGTTTTAAAACAATTTCAAATATAAAACGTGCTGAATTTTTTTAAAAACGTGCGCAAGCAGCTCACTTTTTCTTTATTCTTTTGCGTCCTCCGCGTCCGGAAGTTCAGCAACTCACCCAGCCCTCACACCCCGCGCCCCGAAGATGGCCGTGCCTACGCGCACCAGCGTGCTGCCTGCGGCGATGGCCGCTTCCATGTCGGCGCTCATGCCCATCGACAGCGTGTCCAGCCGCAGGCCCGCCGCGTTCAGCGCGTCGAACAGCGCCTTGGCGCGCGCATGCACGGCGTATGCGCTCTTGAAGTCGGGCGCAGGCTCGGGGATCGTCATCAGCCCGCGCAGGCGCAGGCGCGGCAGGGCGGCCACGGCGCGCGCCAGCGCCAGCGCCTCCGCCTCGCCCGGCGGCACGCCTGCCTTGGTCGGGCCGCCGTCGATGTTGATCTGAAGGCACACGTTCAGCGGCGGCAAATGGGCCGGCCGCTGGGCCGACAGGCGCTCGGCGGTTTTCAGCCGGTCGATGGTGTGCGCCCAGTCGAAATGCGTGGCCACCAGCCGCGTCTTGTTGCTTTGAATGGGGCCGATGCAGTGCCAGGCGATGCCCGGCACATCGGCCAGCGCGGCGATCTTGTCCACGCCTTCCTGGATGTAGTTCTCGCCAAAGGCGCGCTGGCCCGCCGCGTGGGCCGCGCGCACGGCAGCGGCGGGAAAGGTCTTGGAGACCGCCAGCAGCGTGACGTCCTGCACATCGCGCCCAGCCGATGCGCAAGCTGTGGCGATCCGGTCACGCACCTGTTGGAGTTGGTGGGCAATGCTCGTCATAATCGCCGCAGCGTATCAAACTGAAACCAAGGTTTTCCTGTGGACATCACCCAACTGTTGGCCTTCAGCGTCAAGAACAAGGCCTCCGACCTGCACCTTTCCGCCGGCCTGCCGCCCATGATCCGGGTGCACGGCGACGTGCGGCGCCTGAACGTGGAGCCGCTCGAACACAAGCAGGTCTTCGCGATGCTCTACGACATCATGAACGACACCCAGCGCAAGGTGTACGAAGAAAACCTGGAGGTGGACTTCTCGTTCGAGATCGAAGGCCTGGCGCGCTTTCGCGTCAACGCCTTCAACCAGAACCGGGGCGCAGCCGGCGTGCTGCGCACGATTCCCAGCAAGATCCTCACGCTGGAGCAGCTCAACGCGCCCAAGATCTTTGGCGACCTGTCGCTCAAGCCCCGCGGCATGGTGCTGGTCACCGGCCCCACCGGCTCGGGCAAGTCGACCACGCTGGCGGCCATGATCAACCACCTGAACGAGTCTGAATACGGCCACGTGCTGACGGTGGAAGACCCGATCGAATTCGTGCACGAATCGAAAAAGTGCCTGATCAACCAGCGCGAGGTGGGCCCCATGACCCACAGCTTCTCCAACGCGCTGCGCAGCGCCCTGCGCGAAGACCCCGACGCCATTCTGGTGGGCGAGATGCGCGACCTGGAAACCATTCGCCTGGCCATGACCGCCGCTGAAACCGGCCACTTGGTCTTCGGCACCCTGCACACCTCCAGCGCCGCCAAGACGGTGGATCGCATCATCGACGTGTTCCCCGCCGAAGAAAAAGAGATGGTGCGCGCCATGCTGAGCGAATCGCTGGTGGCCGTCATCTCGCAAACGCTGTGCAAGACCAAGGACGGCTCGGGCCGCGTGGCCGCACACGAGATCATGCTGGGCACCCCCGCCATCCGCAACCTGATCCGCGAAGCCAAGGTGGCGCAGATGTACTCGTCCATCCAGACCGGCAACGCCATGGGCATGCAGACGCTCGACCAGAACCTCACCGAGCTGGTGCGCCGCAACGTCATCAGCAACGCCGAGGCGCGCGCCAAGGCCAAGATCCCGGAAAACTTCCCCGGATAAAAGGCTCGCCCCCAGGCTCCACATGCTTCGCATTGTTTCGCCACCCCCCGTCCGGGGGCGTGCCCAGCGGGCGGGCCAAGCCCTTGCGCGGGCACCCTGGCTTGGCCTGCTCCGCGGCCATTCGAGCAAGTGCACTCCCCGAACGAATTGAAAGCGCGCCGACCAGGCGTCAATGAAGGAACAGACACATGGAACGCGATCAGGCCAGCAAATTCATCAACGACCTGCTCAAGCTCATGCTCACGCGCAAGGGCAGCGACTTGTTCATCACCGCCGACTTTCCGCCCGCCATCAAGGTCGATGGCAAGGTGACCAAGGTCTCGTCGCAGAACCTCACCAGCGCGCACACGCTGGCGCTGGTGCGCAGCGTGATGAACGACAAGCAGGCGGCGGAGTTCGAGCGCACCAAGGAATGCAACTTCGCCATCAGCCCCGCCGGCATCGGCCGCTTTCGCTGCAACGCCTTCGTGCAGCAGGGCCACGTGGGCATGGTGATGCGGGTGATTCCGCAAGAGCTGCCCACCATCGACAAGCTGGGCATGCCGCAGGTGCTGAAAGACGTGGCCATGAGCAAGCGCGGGCTGACCATCCTTGTGGGCGCCACCGGCTCGGGCAAGTCGACCACGCTGGCGGCCATGGTCGACTGGCGCAACGTCAACAGCCAGGGCCACATCATCACCATTGAAGACCCGGTCGAATTCGTGCACCCGCACAAGAACTGCGTCGTCACCCAGCGCGAAGTGGGCCTGGACACCGAAGACTGGGAAGCCGCGCTGAAAAACACCCTGCGCCAGGCCCCTGACGTGATCCTGATGGGCGAGATCCGCGACCGCGAGACGATGGAGCATGCGGTGGCCTTTGCCGAAACCGGCCACCTGTGCCTGGCCACGCTGCACGCCAACTCGGCCAACCAGGCGCTTGACCGCATCATCAACTTCTTCCCCGAAGAGCGCCGCCAGCAACTCTTGATGGACTTGTCGCTTAACCTGCGCTCGCTCATCTCGCAGCGCCTGATCGCCAAGCAGGACGGCAAGGGCCGCACGGCGGTGGTCGAGATCCTGCTGAACTCCCCGCTGATTTCCGATTTGATCTTCAAAGGCGAAGTCGGCGAGATCAAGGAGATCATGAAGAAAAGCCGCGAGCTGGGCATGCAGACGTTCGATCAGGCCCTGTTCGACGCCTTCGAGGCCAACCTCATCAGCTACGAAGACGCGCTGCGCAACGCCGACTCGGCCAACGATTTGCGCCTGCAGATCAAGCTCACCAGCAAGCGCGCCAAGTCGCTCGACCTGGCCGCAGGCACCGAGCATCTGCAAATCGTCTGATCCCCCCCGCCTCACCCGCATGCGCTGAAGCCGGGGTGCCGTGCAGCTCGCGCCGCACATCCGCGTGCAGCCGCTGGCACCGCAGCACGCACATCAGCCGCCGCTTTGCATGGTGTGGGCGGGCGATGCCCCGCTGGGCGGCCCCGTGCCTGGCTGCGTGCTCGAAGCCGCCGTGCAGTGCCCCGCCGGCTGGCTGCTGTTTCTCACCGACGACGTGCCGTTTGAAGAAAGCCTGTCCATTCACCTGCTGGGCGCGCACGGCCAGCGGCTGGACAGCGCACGCATCGGCGTGCCGTATGCGACGGACATGTTCAGCGGCCTGCGCCTGCTGCCGCCCGGTGCCGTGCAGTTCCGCTTTCTGGCCGATGCGCCATGGACGCTGCGCCTGCACGCGCGGCCCGTCTGGCGCATGCCCGTCTGGCCGCGCGTGGCAGGTGTCTCGCGCGGATGGGGTTGGCGGCGCTGGTTTGACGTCGTCAAGGACGAATGACCACCGCGTCGGACGTGCCGGGGCCGCAGGTCATTCGTCATGCGCCCGCCAGGGCGCAGTCATTCGTCATGCCCCGCTTTCCTAGAATGCCCGCATGAACACCTCCACCCAAGCCAAAACCTACGAACCCGCCCACCCCCGCCAGGTCGCCTTTCTCGGCCTGGGCGTGATGGGCTACCCCATGGCCGCGCACCTGGCGCTGGCGGGACACACGGTCACCGTGTACAACCGCAGCGCCCCGAAGGCCGAAGCCTTCGTGCGGGAGCTGGCATCGACCGAGCGCGTGAAGCGCGCCCCCACGCCGCGCGAAGCCGCCGCCGACGCCGACATCGTGTTCTGCTGCGTGGGCAACGACGACGACCTGCGGCAAGTCACGCTGGGCGACAGCGGCGCCTTCGCCGGCATGCCGGCCGAGGCGGTGTTCGTCGATCACACCACGGCCTCGGCCAACGTGGCGCGCGAGTTGTATGCGGTGGCGCGTGCGCGGGGCTTTTCCTTCATGGACGCGCCGGTGTCGGGCGGGCAGGCCGGCGCGCAGAACGGCCAGCTGACGGTGATGTGCGGCGGCGATCCGGTCGATTTCGAGCGCGTGCGGCCCGTGGCCATGGCCTTCTCGCGCGCCTTCACGCTCATGGGGCCGAGCGGCGCCGGGCAGCTGACCAAGATGGTCAACCAGATCTGCATCGCCGGGCTGGTGCAGGGCCTGTCCGAAGCCATCGCCTTCGGCCAGCGCGCGGGGCTCGACATGCCGCAGGTGCTGGATGTGATCGGCAAGGGCGCGGCGCAAAGCTGGCAGATGGACAACCGTGGCAAGACCATGGTGCAAGACCAGTTCGACTTCGGCTTCGCCGTCGACTGGATGCGCAAGGACCTGGGCCTGGTGCTGGATGAGGCCAAGCGCAACGGCGCACGCCTGCCCGTCACTGCGCTGGTCGATCAGTTCTATGCCGACGTGCAGCAGATGGGCGGCGCGCGCTGGGATACCTCCAGCCTCATCAAGCGGTTGAAGTAAGGTATATAAAAAAGAGAAGCTGCTTGCGCACGTTTTAAAGCAATTTAAGATGATTTTGTATGTGAAATCTTTTTAAAACGTGCGTAAGCAGCTATTGTTTTGATTCAATACCCTCACCGCAGAGGCACAGAGAACGCAGCGTTTCGCAGAGGAAGCCCAAGTATTTCCTCTGCGAAACGCTGCGTTCTCTGCCCCTCTGCGGTGAAATGTGAATGCCACCCGCAACAGCCGCCGCAGCAAGGTGGTCGTTTCGCCTTCGCCATCCGCTCCACCCATGCCCTTGCCCCCGCTTCAACTCAGCTTGCAGTTCGCCCGCTTTGACGACGTGGCCGCCCACCGCGCCGCCTTGCCGCGCCACCACGTGGCCCGCTGGCTGCGCAACGCGCTGGGCGCAGATGTGCAGGCCGCCGAACTCGCCGTGCGCGTGGTCGGCACCGATGAGGGCCAGCGGCTGAACCGCGAATTTCGCGGCAAGGACTACGCCACCAACGTGCTCACCTTCGACTACAGCGGCGCGCCGGTGGTGATGGCCGACCTGGTGCTTTGCGCCCCCGTGCTCGCGCGCGAGGCGAGCGAGCAGCGCAAGCCGCTGGCCGCGCACTACGCCCATTTGCTCGTGCACGGCGCGCTGCACGCGCAAGGCTGGGACCACGAACACGGCGATGCAGAAGCCGAAGCGATGGAGGCCGAAGAAGCGCGCATCCTCGCCGCCCTGGGCGTGCCCAACCCCTACGTCTAGCCCCGCGCCGACCAACGGTTACATCTGCCTTGCCGGCGCGCAGGATCCCGGCGGGCATTCGGCGGTAAGGTGAACGCCACCCACCGTTGCAAAGGCGTTCGCATGCACACCCGCACTTCACGGCTCTCAAGCCTCGCTTTGAATACCCAGGCGCTGTGGCTGGCGCTCGCGCTTGCGCTGATGGCTTGGCTGTTGCCCGCGCTCGCGCAGGCGCAGTCCAACTCGCCGCAGGCCATCGAAGCCGTGCGCCAGCACCGCGCCGCGCAGGCGGGCCAGCCGCGCGCCGCGCCTGCCGATGCGCTGCCCCAGCCCGCCCCGCACGAGCGCCCCTTCCGCTCCAGCGCCAACCCGCAGGCCAACCCCCATGCCAGCCTCAAGAGCTGCATGGACCACGCCGGCATGAACATGGCCGCGCGCGACCGCTGCATGCGCCAGCACTGCGATGGCCGCTGGGGGCAGGGCGACTGCCCGGCCAGCAGCGGCAACGTGCTGGTGCCCACCGTGCCCAACCGCGCCACCCCGCTCGGGCGCTGCCTGACCGAAGCGGGCGGCAACCCCTTCCGCCGTGATGCCTGCGGCTGGCAGCACTGCAAAGGCAAGTCGGACGCATCGGCCGAATGCGCCGCGCTGTATCCGCGCACCAGGCCGCAGTCGATGTACTGACATTCCCCCTGAGCCGCGCTGCGCGCGTCATCCCCCCAGGGGGACGCCACCGGTCGCCGGGCAGACCCCGGCTCGGGTGGCCTGGGATGGCCTGCTCCGCGACCTTTTGAGGGACAGGGCTGCGCTGGGGCTGTGTGAAGGCTGACGCCTTCCGTCATTTGTCATGCGTTCGCCAGAACGCGGTCATGCGTCATCCGGCGCGTGCAGCCCGGTTTGCGGCTTCACCCCGTCGGGCAGCATCTGGATGCTGGCGTGCAACCCCGGCACCGCGCTGTCCAGCGCCTGCTCCACGTGCGCGCGCATGTCGGCGGCCTGGCGCAGCGTCCAGCCAGCGGGCAGGTGCATGTGCAGATCGACGAAGCGGCTTTGCCCGGCCTTGCGCGTCATCACGTGGTCAAAGCGCACCAGCGGCGAGGCGCAACGCGCGAGCGCAGCCTCGATGGCGGCCAGGGTTTCAGGCTCCACGGCCGTGTCCATCAGCCCCTGGCTGGAGCGCCACAGCAGGCGCCAGCCCTCGCGCACGATGTTCAGCGCCACGGCCACGGCCACCAGCGGATCCAGCCACAGCCAGCCCGTCAGTGGCACCAGCAGCAGGCCCAGCACCACGCCGGCAGATGTCCACACATCGGTCAGCAGGTGCTTGGCGTTGGCCTCCAGCGCGATGGAGCGGTGCGCGCGGGCTGCGCGCAGCATGGCCCAGGCCAGCGCGCCATTGAGCGCCGAGCTGGCCACCGCCAACGCCAGGCCCCAGCCCATTTGCTCCAGCGGCTGCGGGTGCCAGAAGCGCGGCAGCGCCGCCCAGATAATGGCCGCCGCCGCGCCGATGATGAGCACGCCCTCGAAGCCGGACGAAAAATACTCCGCCTTGCCGTGCCCGAAGGGGTGCTCCTTGTCGGCGGGGCGCGCGGCCACCGTCACCATCAGCAGCCCGAACATCGCGGCCGCCAGATTGACGAACGACTCCATCGCGTCTGAGAGCAGACCCACCGAGCCGGTGATCCACCAGGCCAGCGTCTTCAGCGTGATGGTGAGCACGGCCACCGCGACCGACACCACCATCAATCGACGCGGGGTCATCCAGGCGGCCACGGCAGATGGTGAGGGGGCTTGGGACATGGCGCGCATTGTCCGTGCAGTGCCCGTGCGGCGCGCCCGCGTGCACAAAAAAAGCGCCTCGCGGCGCTTTGCAAGAGCTTGCCCGCATGCGGGCCGGGCAAGCAGGGCAAGCAGCCCATCAGGTCGATCAGTGGCGCGGCTCGCTCGCCACCGCCTTGTAAACCACGGCACCGAGGATGCCGCCGACAATGGGTGCCACCCAAAACAGCCACAGCTGGCCAAGCGCTGCCGTCTGCGCAAACAGCGCCACGCCGGTGGAGCGCGCCGGGTTCACCGAAGTGTTGGACACCGGAATGCTCACCAGGTGAATCAGCGTCAGGCACAGGCCGATGGCAATGGGCGCAAAGCCAGCCGGTGCGCGCTTGTCGGTTGCGCCCATGATGACGAAGAGAAACACTGCCGTCAGCAGCACCTCGCACACCAGCACGGCAGCCATCGAATACTTGCCCGGCGACAGCTCGCCAAAGCCGTTGCTGGCAAAGCCGCCCGCCTGCCAGCCCGGCTGGCCGCTGGCGATGAAGTAAAGCGCCGCCGCCGCCAGCACCGCGCCGATGACCTGCGCGACGATGTAGGGGGCCAGTTGCCTGCCCTCAAAGCGCCCGCCCGCCCACAGGCCGAACGACACCGCCGGGTTCAGGTGGCAGCCCGAGATGTGGCCAATGGCAAAGGCCATCGTCAGCACCGTCAGGCCGAAGGCCAGCGCCACGCCGGCAAAGCCGATGCCCAGTTCAGGAAACGCCGCCGCCAGCACCGCGCTGCCGCAGCCGCCCAGCACCAGCCAGAAGGTGCCGATCAATTCGGCCAGATACTTGTTCATGATGAAGCTCCCATGGTTCAAAGAAGTGAAACAGGATTTGAATACTAATCAGCTAATCCTTGTGCGTGCCTATTCGCCGCGCGCAATGCGTCAAAAGACACAGCGGTGTGGCTGCACCCACACGCTTGCTGCGAGCAAACGTATGGCGGTGTTGCCAAACGCTACCGAAGCGCGCAGGGCGCGGGCATGACGCGCCGCGCGCAGGCCGCCATGGCGCTCATCGACAGCCAGCGGCACGGCGCCGGCTGCGAGCTGTTTCTGGTCGAAGGCGAATCGGCCGCCGGCGCGGTGGCCGCCGTGCGCAACGCCCGCACGCAGGCCGTGCTGGCCTTGCAGGGCAAGCCGCTGAACGCCTGGCGCGCCAGCGTCGAACGTGTGGCGGCTTACCCCTTGTATGGGCAGCTGGCGGCGGCCATGGGCTGGCCATCGCCCGTGGCGGTGCCAGAAACCGCGCCGCGCTTCGAACGCGTGCTGCTGCTGCTCGACCCAGACGCGGACGGCATCCACATCGGCGCATTGTTGCTTCTGTATTTGAAGCGATTTGCGCCCGATCTGCTTGCGCAAGCGCGTATTTTGATGGTCAGAGCGCCGATGGCCGGTCTGCGCGTGGCCGCGCGCGAAACGGGCGAGGTCGAAGACGTCTGGGCCTACACGCCCAACCAAGCCCGCGCCCTGCGCGAGCGCGCCGCCGCCGCGCCCGAACGCTGGGCCGTGCTGCGTGAATGGGGCTTTCGCGGCCTGGCCAGCCTGCCGCCCGAGGTGCTGCGCACCACCTGCGTCGACCCCGCCACGCGCCGCGCCGACGTGGTCACGCCCGCGCAGATGCAGGCGGTGGTGGATGTGTTTGGGGGCGCGGGCTGAGCCGCCACCGGGTTCAGCGCAAGGGCACGTAGCCTACGTCGGCCACCAGCTTTTGCCCGGCGTCGCCCAGAAACCAGTCCATCAGCCGCTGCACGTTGGGCGGCGGGTTCTGGCGCGTGACCATGAACACATCCACGGTGAGCGGGTAGCGGCCAGTGCGGATGTTCTCCGGCGTCGGCGCCACGCCGTCCACGGCCAGCAAGCGCACCGGGTCGTCGGCTTTCATCTGCGTGGCGTAGTAGCGGAACGAATAGCCCAGGCTGGGCGCCGCGTTGCGGTACGCCGCCACCTTGCGCACCAGCCCGCCCATGCCAACGGCCAGTTCCTCGTCCAGCGGCTGGGCCATGGGCGCGCCTTGCATCACCTGGGCCAGCATCACGGTCTGGCTGCCGGAATCGGCCGGGCGCTGGTAGGCCACGATGCGTGCATCGGGGCCGCCCACGGCGCTCCAACGCGTGATCTGGCCGCTGTAAATGGCACGGATCTGCGCCAGTGACAGGCTGTGCACCGGGTTGTCCGGGCTGACCAGGAACACGAAGGCCTCTTTGGCGACGGGCGTGAAGCGCAGGGCCACACCGGCATCTGCCGCGCGCTGCTGCTGCGCGGGCGAGGCCTGCGCGACGAAGATCAGGTCGGCCTGGCCGTCGATCAGCCGCTGGTAAGCCTCGGGCGTTCGGCTGACTTCGACGCGCCTTCTCGCCGCCTCTTCGGAATACATCGCCTGCGCCGCTGCTGCGTACACCGGGTAGGCGGCGGTGGCGCCATCGAGCGCTGGCGCATCGGCCAGGCCGAACTGCAAGCCCGGCCTGGGCTGCACGGGCTTGAGCAGGTTGTCAGCGGCAAAAGGCCGATAGCGGTGCATCTGCACCTCTTCGCGCAGCGCCTGGCCGTCCGAGGGCGCCAGCGCCCGCGCACGCTCCAGCGCCTGCCAGGCCGTGACGCCGCCCAGCGACAGCGCCAGCGCACCGAAAACCGCCGAAGCCCAGACACGCGAGGCGGCCGGTTGCGTGGGCTGCTTGCGGCTGGCATGCCAGAAGCCGCCCACGAAGGCCGCGTACGCCCCCAGCGGCACCAGAAGCAGCCACCACAGATGGCCCTCGAAGCCGGCGACCAGCGACAGCAGCAGAAACGGCATCAACGCGTAGAACAGCGCATTGGGCGGGCGCGTGAAGTCGCCGCCCGACGCATGCATGCTCACCACCCAGGCCAGCCAGATGAGCAGGGGGTAGGCCAGCAGCGGCCCATAGCGCGCCCAGGGCGAAGCAGGCAGATCACCGCGTCGCGCGAAGCGCTTGCCCAGCCAGGCCGCGAGCGCGACCGTGGGCAGCGCCAGCACCGCTTCGGCGGTGTGCTGCGGCCATTGAGCCGACGGCAGCAGCGTCGCGGCCACCCAGGCCAACAGCAGCGCTTGCACCGCCAGCGGCACGATGACCACCGTCGCGACGAGCGCACGCAAGGGATAGGCCCAGCGCGGCGTGGCCTTATCCGCCGCCAAACAACCCTCCACCACCCTGCGGCGCCGTCACGCCCAAATGCCGGTAGGCGGCCAGCGTGGCCACGCGCCCGCGCGGGGTGCGCTGCAAAAAGCCTTGCTGAATCAGGTAAGGCTCGATCACGTCTTCGATGGTGCCGGGCTCTTCGCCAATGCTGGCGGCAATGTTGTCCAGCCCCACCGGGCCGCCGTCGAAGCGATGGATCACGGCTTCGAGCAGCTTGCGGTCCATCACGTCGAAGCCTTCGGGGTCGACATCCAGCATGGCCAGGGCGTCGTGCGCGATCTTTTGGCTGATGTGGCCATCGCCCTTGACGTCGGCAAAGTCGCGCACGCGGCGCAGCAGGCGGTTGGCGATGCGCGGGGTGCCCCGGCTGCGGCGGGCGATTTCCATCGCGCCCGGCGCGTCGGTGGGCACGTTCAGCAGGCCCGCCGAGCGGGTGACGATGCGCGCCAGCTCTTCGGGCGTGTAGAACTCCAGCCGCGCCACGATGCCGAAGCGGTCGCGCAGTGGGTTGGTGAGCATGCCCGCGCGCGTGGTCGCGCCCACCAGGGTGAAGGGCTGCAGGTCGAGCTTGATGCTGCGCGCCGCCGGGCCTTCGCCAATCATGATGTCGATCTGGTAGTCCTCCAGCGCGGGGTAGAGGATCTCTTCCACCACGGGGCTGAGGCGGTGGATCTCGTCGATGAAAAGAACGTCGTTCTTTTCCAGGTTGGTCAGCAGCGCGGCCAGATCTTTGGGCTTTTCCAGCACCGGGCCGCTGGTCTGGCGCAGGTTCACGCCCAGCTCCATGGCGATGATGTGGCTGAGCGTGGTCTTGCCCAGCCCCGGGGGGCCGAACAGCAGCACGTGGTCAAGCGCCTCGCCGCGCTTGCGCGCCGCGCCGATGAAGATTTCAAGCTGCCCGCGTGCCTTGGCCTGGCCCACGTATTCATCCAGCAGCTTGGGGCGCAGCGCGCGCTCTTGCGCCTCTTCGCGCGGGGAGGCGGCAGCGCCGGAGACGACGCGCGGGGCGTCGCCTGCGGCGGGCAGGGCGAAGTCGTCGGTGTGGATGGTCAAGGCAAGAGCGCCGCCGGGTGAGGCCCGGCGGGCGGAAAAAGCCTCGACTTTACTGCGCTGGCCAGGCGTAGTAGGCCACGCCTTCGTCGGTGAAGTCGGGCAGGGCGGAGAGGATGAAATCGCGCTCGCGCGGGTTGATGGTGTAGAAGTGCCCGCGCCGCACGCTGCTGTAGAAGCGGTAGACGGGCGAGGTGCCGTCGCCTGCACTGGTGCGGGCGCTCCAGGCGGGGCCTTCGTAGTCGAAGTCGGGCAGGGCGGCGTTCACGTAGTCGCGCTCGCGCGGGTTGATGGTGTAGAAGTGCACGCCGGTGACCCGGTTGTAGAAGCGGTAGACGGGCGAGGCGTTGCTGACTTCACCGACGTAGGCGGAGTAAGCGGTGTCTTCGTAGGTGTAGTCGGGGATGGCGGCGATGACGAAGTCGCGCTCCAGCGGGTTGATGGTGTAGAAGTGCGCGCCGGTGACCCGGTTGTAGAAGCGGTAGATGGGCGCGCGGGTGCCGGGTGCGGGAGGGGGCGTGGCGGCGCTGGGGCTGAGCCATTGGGCCAGGCCCGCGTCAAAGGACCAGTCCAGCCGGCCATAGGCTCCCGCACGGATGGATGAGCTGCAATCGCCGCCGCCCGCATAAAGCTGGCCGATGACCTGGCTGTTGCTTGAGAACAAGGGGCTGCCGCTGCTGCCGCCTTCGGTCGTGCCGCGCGTCCATGCGACGACCAGATAGCCGCCTGTGCTGGCGTTGGTGTCGGCGCATGAAACGCCGTTGCCGCCAGTGTTTTGGCAGCTGGCAAAGCCATGCAACTGGCCCGCGCTGAACTTCTGCCAGTCGCCGGCCGGGTGGTGGATGCCGAACACCGAGCCGGTGCCCGAAGCGGCGCTGGCGTTCCAGCCCAGGTAGGTGCGGTTGTCTGGCAGTGCGCCGTTGATCTGCAGCAGCGTGGCGTCGGTGGCCGCGTGGGTCCACAGCAGCCGGGCACCGCCGCCCACGCGACGGAAGTCGTTGGACAGGCTGCTGCCATTGCAGGTGGAGGAGCGGTAGTTCCAGAAGGTCTCCAGCGAGGAGGCCACGGCCTGGGTGCTCAGGCAGTGGTTGGCCGTGAGGAAGTAGGGCGTGCCGTCCCTGCGCGTGTTGTTCATCAGCGCGCCGCTGCAGTTGTAGCTGCCCTGGCTGTCAGAAAACACCATGCGGGCGACGGCCGTGCGCTGACCGCTGCCTTCGTTGGCGCAGTTCACGTCGATGTTGCACGCCGCAGCGGCCTTGGTCGGAATGTCGTCGGTGGCGGGGTCGACCACGAAGTGCGAGACCACGGGCAGCGCAAGCTTGAGCCACTCGGCGCGCATGCCGGCGGGCAGCTCGATCTGCAGCACGGCCTCGGGGCCGGAGACGGTGGGCAGCCAGTAGGTATAGGCGTCGTCGCCGGTGGTGCCGGCGTTGAGGTTGTTCTGGATGGTGCGCAGCACTTCGGCGGCATGCACCTGCTCGGCCTCGGGCGCGCCGGGGGCGTACACGCTCAGCAGGGTGCCGGGCGGCAGCTGGGTGATGCGCAGGCCCAGGCGCACGGCACTGGCGCCTTCCAGGCGCACGGCCAGGGCGGCGCGCTGGCCGCCGCCGGGCGCGGGCTGCCAGTGCAGCAGCTGAGCGGTGTCGTCGGCATGGGCTGCCTGGGCCAGCGCGCGGGCCACGCCGATGCGCTGGGGCTGGCCGGGTTCGGGCGCGGTCAGCGCGGACTTTTCTGCCGAGAGTGCGGGCAGCGTGATGACCTGCGGGGTCACGCGATCGGCGGCGCTTTGCGAGAGGGTCTTGATCTGCACCAGCTTCAGGTCCACGGGGGAGTGGTTCTCAAGTGCGGCGAGTTCGCGCACGGGCTGGGCGGGCAGGACGGGGGTGTTGCCGGCCTGGCTGGCGAGTGCGACGGAGGACTCGCCGCCGCCGCAGGCGGCCAGCAGCAGCGACAGGCCGGCGGTGGCCAAGGCGCTGCGCATGGCGATGCGGCGGGCGGTGGCTTCAAGCGAGGGGGATGTGGGGGGGAAGGGCATGGTGCGGTTGATTCAAGGGTGGTGGGATGCGGGCGGCGGTGCTGCGGGTGCCTGCCTGCACTGTGCGCAAGCGCGCCGCAGATGGTAGGGCGCGCTGGTGACGAATGTCTGACGCTGCCCGCGTGCGGTGGTTACCAATTGTCAATCGCGCGGGCTGCGGCACTTAAGCAGCACGGGCGCAAGGTGTCTGCCATCGCATCTGCTGAGCGAGGCTTGGCACTATCTGCACGGGCAGTGGTTCAAGCTCGTACGCTTTCTGAACAAGGAGGCTTGGCCGCCGGACGCCAACCCCGTGGAGAACGCGATCCGGCCCTTCGTCGTCGGCAGGCGAAGCTGGCTGTTTGCGGGCACGGTGGACGGCGCACGGGCCAGCGCTAATCTGTGCTCGCTGATCGAGACGGCCAAGGCCAATGGCATGAAGCCGTACCGGTATCTGGTGGCTTCTGTTCAAGAAGCTGCCGCTGGCACAAACGGCAGATGGTTACGAGGCGCTACTGCCCTGGCGACTGACGACGCAGTGAGTCGGCTTGACGCTGACGTGCGTGATGCCTCAATGCAGATCGGCCGCTGCGCCGCAGCACTTCTTGAATTTCTTGCCGCTGCCGCAGGGGCAGGGATCGTTGCGGCCGACCTTGGGTTGCATGGATTGGGCCACCATGCGCTCATGGATGGCGAGTCTGAGCGGCAGCCAATGGGCGTGCATGTCAAGGACGGCTTGCGGGATCTGGAGGGCCAGCTCGGCCCGCATGGGGGGCGTCTTGACGAGTGCGTCCTGGTCTTCCGAGAAGTCGTCTTGGCCGAGCAGGCCGATGGGCCTGAACCAGGCGTGCCCTTGCGGGGTGGAGAGCAGGGGCTGCCAGTCGTCCCAGCAAAGCCGCATGCCTTCGACAAAGCCGTAGGCCCACATCTCGGCATCGTCATATGGCTGCTGGTCTTTCGCGTAGGTCATCGTTGACCAGCAGGGGCGGATCGTTCGCGGCTCACCCTCAAGCCCGGCAATGATGCCGTTGTAGTGGCGCATGACCAGGCCCAGCATGTGGTCCGACTGTTGGATGGCGTCCGCCGGGGGCATCATTTCCTGGGTGCCCCAGATCCTGGGCAGCCACTGCCTGGGCGGGATGGTGGTGGGGCCGATCACGATGGCGTGCAGGAAGCCGTCCACGATGTCCAGCATCATGACTTCTTCGGTGTCGACGTCATGGAGCAGGAACTGGTCGAGTTCGTTGAGTTCGTCCTCGCTCAACGGGGTAAATGGCGTGACCATGGGGGGAGCCGGGTGTGGGAACGAAGGCGATTCTCGCACCCTGCTGCGCGCGTGTTCAGCGCGCCAGCGCCTTGAGGGCGAGCTTGATGCCTTCGCTCACGCCCACATCGGCGGGCAGGGCCTTGAGGGCGGCGGCGGCTTCTTTTTCGTTGTAGCCGAGGGCGAGCAGGGCTTGCTGGATGTCGGCTTGCGTGTCGTTGGCGGGGGCGGGGCGCGCGCCCAGGTCGGGGGCGAGCTTGCCTTTGAGTTCGAGCAGCAGGCGTTCGGCGGTTTTCTTGCCGATGCCGGGCACTTTGGTAAGGCGCGCGGCGTCTTGCGTGCCGATGGCGTGGGTGAGTTCGGGCACGGCCATGCCGGAGAGCACGGCCAGGGCCATGCGCGGGCCGATGCCGCTGATCTTGACGAGTTCGCGAAAGGCGGCGCGTTCGGGCTCGGTGCCGAAGCCGTAGAGCAGGTGGGCGTCTTCGCGCACGACCATGTGAGTGAGCAGGGTGGCGGGCGCACCCAGTGCGGGCAGGTTGTAGAAGGTGCTCATGGGCACCCACACCTCGTAGCCGACGCCGTGGCAGTCGATGAGGATTTGCGGCGGGTTTTTCTCGGCCAGCAAGCCGGTGAGGCGTCCGATCACGGGAGGGTGTTTCTTTATGAAAAAATGAGCTGCTTGCGTACGTTTTAAAACGATTTCAGGTGTAAATGATGCTGAATTTGTTTTAAAACGTACGCAAGCAGCTACGATTGTTTTGGTTTTTTGTAGGCTGGGTTTCGCTGCGCTCTACCCAGCCTACGAGGTGCCGGCCCGCAGGCTGCGGCGCGTTACTTGACCTGAATCAGGCGCCAGTCAAGCCGGTTGTCGGCGCGGTGCACCACGTCGATGTTTTTCTTCATCGCCCAGGGGATGACCTGGTTGTGCAGGGGCAGGTGGCTGACGTCCTTGTGCTCCAGGACGAGGGCTTGCTCGATGAGGTCGTTGCGCGTTTTCTGGTCGGTTTCGACCTTGATGCGGTCGATCAGCTTGTCCATTTCGGGGTTGCTGTAGCGGCCGACGTTGTAGTTGCCGTCGCCGCCTTCGCCGGGGGTGCGCACGAGCGATTGCAGGCTGTAGAGCGCGTCAAACGTGGGCACGCCCCAGCCGAGCATGTAGATGCTGGCTTCGTGGCGCTGGATCATGGGGAAGTAGGTGACCAGCGGCAGGGTGCGCAGCTTGGCTTTCACGCCCACTTTGGCCCACATGGCGGCCACGGCCTGGCAGATGCGCTCGTCGGCGATGTAGCGGTTGTTGGGGCAGGCGAAGTCGACTTCAAAGCCGTCTTTGTAGCCTGCGTCGCCCAGCAGCTTGATGGCGGCGGCGGCGTCGTAGGGGTAGCGCTCGTCGGCGCGCTTGGTCCAGCCGTTGACTTGCGGGGCCACGAGGGTGCCGGTGTTCTGGCTCAGGCCGCGCATGACGACTTTGTGCAGCGCGTCGATGTCGATGGCCTGATAGAGCGCCTGGCGCACGCGCTGGTCTTTCAGCGGGTTCTTGCCCTTGATGTTGCTGCCGGGCAGCTCGTCGCGGTGCTGGTCCAGGCCGAAGAAGATGGTGCGGTTTTCGGGGCCGCTGAGCACTTTCAGCGCGCTGTTGCGCTGCACGCGGTCAAGGTCTTGCGGCGTGGGGTCGAGCACGAGATCGACCTGGCCCGACAGCAGCGCGGCCATGCGCGTGGCTTCGGAGCGGATGGGGGTGTAGATGACCTCGGTCACGTTGCCGGTCTTGGCCTTGGCGGCGGTGCCCCACCAGTGGGGGTTTTCCACCAGCACCAGGCGCTGGTCGGGCTGCCATTCCTTGACCATGAAGGGGCCGCTGCCCATGGCGTTGCGGTGGGCGTAGCTTTCGTCCTTGGTTTTGATGTCTTTTGGCTCGACCGAGTTGTTTTTCTCGGCCCATGCCTTGCTCATGATGCGCAGCTCGGTGAGCTGGTTCAGCAGCACGGGGTTGGGCGTTTTGGTGAAGATGCTGACGCTGGTGGGGCTGCCCACCTGCACCTTGTCGATGCCCTGGGTGTAGACGCCGAAGTTGCTCGTCTTGGCCATCGCGCGCTCGATGGAGAACTTCACGTCCTCGGCCGTCATGGCGCTGCCGTCGCTGAACTTCACGCCCTCACGCAGGGTGAACTGCATCTCGGTGGGGCTGACCTGCTTCCAGGCGGTGGCCAAGAGCGGCTCTACCTTGAAGCTCTTGCTGTTGTAGGTCACCAGCGATTCATAAATGGCCGCTTGTACGCCGTTGCCCAGCGCGTTGTTCTGCGAGTGGATGTCCATGGTCGGGATGTCGCTGGCGCTGGTCCAGCGGAAGGTCTTGGCCTGCGCGGGCAGGGCCATGCAGGCAGCAATGGCAGCGGCAGCAGCCAGGGTGAGGACGCGCTTTTGGGTCATGGCTTTCACTCCATCTTGTGGTGTTTGAGAGGGAAAACACTGTAAGCGAAATGTGTGCCCGCGCCGCAAGGGTCGACGCC
>JAUNTQ010000016.1:0-5941 GCA_030538605.1 Pseudomonadota bacterium | reverse complement strand
GATGTCGCGCGCCCGCCGTGTCACGCGCGGCCGCTACCATCGTTGAATCCCTCGGCGGCCTTACCCGCCGTCTTGTTTGCCCACCCACCTGCCCCGTTGCCGCCGCTGGCCGCGCGCACGGCGCGAAAGGAATGTCTGCTGCCCATGTCTGCGTCTTCTGCTGCTTTTTCTGGTCTGGCCGGTGTGGTGCGCTACAGCACGCTGGCGCTGTGCGCGCTGGTGCTGCTCATCAGCCTGATCGCCCTTGTCACCACGGGCCACGGGTTGTGGTGGCTGATCTTGTCGGTGGCGCTGGTGGCGCTGGGCGTGCACGACATGCTGCAAACGCGGCACGCCATCCTGCGCAATTACCCCATCCTGGGCTGGCTGCGCTTTGCCTTCGAGTTCGTGCGGCCGGAGATCCGGCAGTACTTCATCGAAAGCGACGCCGAGGCGCTGCCCTTTTCGCGCGCGCAGCGCTCGGTGATCTACCAGCGGGCCAAGGGCCAGCCTGACAAACGCCCCTTCGGCACGCAGCAGGACGTAGGGCGCGAGGGCTACGAGTGGGTCAACCACTCGCTGCACCCCACGCACATCGACTCGCACGACTTCCGCATCTGGATCGGCGGCGAGCCTGACCAGCCTGCGGTGGGCGAGCAGCCCTGCACCCAGCCCTACAGCGCCAGCGTGTTCAACATCTCGGCCATGAGCTTCGGCGCGCTGTCGGCCAACGCCGTGCTGGCCATGAACCAGGGCGCGCGCATGGGCGGCTTTGCGCACGACACGGGCGAAGGCTCCATCTCCGCCTACCACCGCCAGCACGGCGGCGATCTGATCTGGGAAATCGGCTCGGGCTACTTCGGCTGCCGCCACGACGATGGCCGCTTCAACCCCCAGCGCTTTGCCGAGCAGGCGCGCGACCCCCAGGTCAAGATGATCGAGCTCAAACTCAGCCAGGGGGCCAAGCCCGGCCACGGCGGCATGCTGCCCGGCGCCAAGGTCACGCCCGAGATCGCCGCCGCGCGCGGCGTGCCCGTGGGGGTCGATTGCATCTCGCCCGCCGCGCACAGTGCCTTTTCCACACCGGTGGAGCTGATGCGCTTCATCGCCCAGTTGCGCCAGCTCTCGGGCGGCAAACCCACGGGCTTCAAGCTGTGCATCGGCCACCCGTGGGAATGGTTTGGCATGGTCAAGGCCATGCTGGAGACGGGCATCACGCCCGACTTCATCGTCGTGGACGGTGCCGAAGGCGGCACCGGCGCTGCGCCCGTGGAGTTTGCCGACCACGTGGGCACGCCGCTGCAAGAGGGCCTGCGCCTGGTACACAACACGCTCATCGGCACGGGCCTGCGCGATCGCATCAAACTTGGCTGCGCGGGCAAGGTGGTGCACGCCTTCGACATCGCCCGCATGCTGGCGCTGGGGGCCGACTGGTGCAACTCGGGCCGCGCCTTCATGATGGCCGTGGGCTGCCTGCAGGCGCAAACCTGCCACACCGGCCACTGCCCCACCGGCGTGGCCACGCAAGATGCCGTGCGCCAGCGCGCGCTGGTGGTGGCCGACAAGGCCCCGCGCGTGGCGCAGTTCCATGCCAACACGCTGCACGCGCTGAAAGAGCTGCTGCAGGCCGCGGGCCTGACCCACACCCGCGAGATGACCGCGCACCACATCGTGCGCCGCATCGACGACGCCGAGGTGCGCCTGCTCTCCTCGCTCATGCCGCAGGTGGCGCCCGGTGCCATCCTCGATGACCTCGCGCACCTGCCCAACGTATTTCGCCTGTACTGGCCCGTGGCCAGCGCGCACAGCTTCGCCCCCTGCGAGCCTGAGCCGGGCGCAGCCCCGCCCGACCTGCGCGAAGGCACCCAGCGGCGCGGCAACGCCCCCGCCTCGGCCGTGGACGTGGCGCGCGCGCTGCGCCCGCGCGCAGGCAACGAACCCGCGCCGCGCGCGCAAGTCGTGCCCGAGCAAGCGCCCGCCCCCGGTGCCGCGCCCGCCTCGCCCACGCAAGTGCCTGAAAGCTGGCGCGGTGAAAACCCTGACGTGCCGCCCCCGGGTTGAAAAACAGCACGGTCTGAAGCTATCTTTAAAGTAGCTTCTTGCGTACGTTTCAATTGAGTTTCAAATAGAAAGTAATAAATATTGATGCAGAGCAAGCGCAACCAGCTATCAAACAAAAACCGCCATGAAAGTGCCGGGGAGTATGGTCAGTGCCCCCGCCTTTTTGCGCCCCAAGCGGTGAAAACCCCTATCGGAATGTTGCAGTGCGGCACCTATCATGCCCCGACATTTCACACACCACAGCGGGGCGACAGGCATAGCGCATGAGTTCGGACACCATTCTGGAAACACGAGGGCTCGTCAAGGAGTTCAAGGGCTTCGTGGCCGTCAACGACGTCAACCTCAAGGTGCGTCGGGGCACCATCCACGCCCTCATCGGCCCCAATGGCGCGGGCAAGACCACCTGCTTCAACCTGCTCACCAAGTTTCTTGAGCCTACGCGCGGGCAGATCCTGTTCGACGGGCAGGACATCACCCGCGACAAGCCCGCGCAGATCGCCCGGCGCGGCGTGGTGCGCTCGTTCCAGATCTCCTCCACCTTCCCGCACATGAGCGTGCTGGAGAACGTGCGTGTTGCGCTGCAACAAAAGCTCGGCACCGCCTTCAGCTTCTGGCAGTCGGAGCGCACGCTCGATCAGCTCAATGGCCGCTGCATGGAGTTGCTCGGCTTCGTGGGCCTGGAGGAATACGCCCACCTGCCTGCCGTGGAGCTGCCCTATGGCCGCAAGCGCGCGCTCGAAATCGCCACCACCCTCGCGATGGACCCCAAGCTGATGCTGCTCGACGAGCCGACACAGGGCATGGGCCACGAAGACGTGGACATGGTCACCCAGCTCATCAAGAAAGTCGCCGCCAACCGCACCGTGTTGATGGTGGAGCACAACATGGGCGTGGTCGGCAGCATCGCCGACCAGATCACCGTGCTGCAATTTGGTGAAGTGATTGCCGAAGGCCCGTATGCCCAAGTCTCGCAAGACCCGCAGGTGCTGCAAGCCTACATGGGCAGTGCCGAAGCCGCCTTGCAGGGCGCGCACTAGATGAAACACCCCCTCTGCCGCCTTCGGCGTCTTCCCCCTCTCCTGCGGGAGGGGGACGGTGCCGACGCCCGGTGCAAGCCCGTGCGTGGCACCCCCGAGCGGTCGGCTGCGCGGCTTTGCCCGGCGCGGCCTTCGCGGCACTCCGGTTTTGGACAATTCGTATGAGCAACGCAAACATCCCCGCCGCCATCCAGATCCGCGATGTGCACACCTGGTATGGCGAATCGCACATCCTGCACGGCGTCAACATCGAGGTGCGCCCTGGCGAAGTCGTCACCCTGCTGGGGCGCAACGGCGCAGGCCGCACCACCACGCTGCGCGCCATCATGGGCCTGACGGGCAAGCGCACCGGCTCCATCGCGGTCAACGGCGTGGAAACCATCAAGATGGCCCCGCACCACATCGCCCGCCTGGGCCTGGGCTACTGCCCCGAAGAGCGCGGCATCATGGCCTCGCTCACCTGCCAGGAAAACCTGATGCTGCCGCCCAAGATCGCCGACGGCGGCATGAGCATCGACGACATCTACGAGATGTTCCCCAACCTCAAGGCCCGCAAGAGCAGCCCCGGTGGGCGCCTGTCGGGCGGCGAGCAGCAGATGCTGGCCGTGGCGCGCATCCTGCGCACCGGTGCCAAGGTGCTGCTGCTCGACGAAATCTCTGAAGGGCTGGCCCCCGTCATCGTGCAGGCGCTGGCCCGCATGATTGGCGAGTTGCGCGCGCGCGGCTTCACCGTGCTGATGGTGGAGCAGAACTTCCGCTTCGCCGCGCCGTTGGCCGACCGCTTCTACGTCATGGAGCGCGGCCTCATCGTGCGCGAATTCGCCGCCCACGAGTTGGAGGCCAACATGGAGATGCTTCAGGAGTATCTGGGCGTCTGACGCACGGGCCATCTGCGCCGCCACCTTTTTTTCGTTCACCTTTTCCTTGTCGCTGTTCCATTGAAGGAGACCTTTCCATGAAAAAACGCAATCTGCTCGCCGCCCTGCTGGGTGCCATCGGCCTGGCTGCCACGGGCGCTGCCCAGGCGGAAATTTCCGGCGGCGTTGTCAAGCTCGGCGTCATGAACGACATGTCGGGCCTGTACGCCGACATCACCGGCCCCGGCTCTGCCCTGGCCGCCCGCATGGCGGTGGAAGACTTTCAGAAGTCGGCCAACCCCAGCTTCAAGATCGAGGTCGTCTCCGCCGACCACCAGAACAAGCCCGACGTCGGCTCCAACATCGCCCGCCAGTGGTACGACACGCAAGGCGTGGATGCCATCTTCGACGTGCCTACCTCGTCGGTGGCGCTGGCCATCAACCAGATCTCGCGCGAGAAGAACAAGGCCTTCATCAACAGCGGCGCGGCCACGGCAGATCTCACCGGCAAAGCCTGCTCGCCCAACACCGTGCATTGGCTTTACGACACCTGGATGCTGGCCAACGGCACCGGTAGCGCCATCGTCAAGTCGGGCGGCGATAGCTGGTACTTCCTCACCGCCGACTACGCCTTCGGCCATGCGCTGGAGCGCGACACCGAAGCCGTCGTCACCAAGTCGGGCGGCAAGGTGCTGGGCAAGGTGCGCCACCCCTTCCCGGGGCAGGACTTCTCCTCCTTCTTGTTGCAAGCGCAGGCGTCCAAGGCCAAGATCATCGGTCTGGCCAACGCAGGCGGCGACACCATCAACTCCATCAAGCAGGCGTCCGAGTTCGGCATCACCAAGGGTGGTCAGCAACTGGCGGCGCTGCTCATGTTCCTGCAAGACGTGCACGGGCTGGGCCTGCCGACCGCGCAGGGCCTGATCTTCACCGAGGCCTGGTACTGGGATCTGAACGACGCCAACCGCGCGTTTGCCAAGCGCTTTGCCGCAGCCCACAACGGCCGCTACCCCTCGTCCATTCACGCCGGTGTGTACGCCTCCGTGCTGCACTACCTGAAGGCCGTGCAGGCCGCAGGCACCGATGACGGCGCCAAGGTGGTAGCCAAGATGAAGGAGCTGCCCACCGACGATCCGCTGTTCGGCAAAGGCACCATCCGCGCCGATGGCCGCAAGGTTCACCCCGTGTACCTGCTCGAAGTCAAGAAGCCCGCCGAGTCCAAGGCAGCTTATGACTACCTGAAAGTGCGCGCCACCATCCCGGCAGACCAGGCTTTCCGTTCGCTCAAGGACGGCGGCTGCGAACTGGTCAAGTAAGCGCTGCTGCGCCGAAAGCAAACGACTTGAAGGAATGCGTCATTCCCGCGCAGGCGGGAATCCAGCGGTAACGCTGGTGCAAACACCGGAGTCCCGCCTGCGCGGGAATGACGGTGCAGGCAGACGCGCTCGGTTCGACTGCTTTCGGATCAATATGCGCATCACGCGCGGGCAGCGGCGCAGTGGCTGTTCACACGCGTCATTCATCAGGCACTCCACCAGCACCAGGCAGAAGACCGTATGGAGATATTCGGCATTCCCTCTCAGGCCCTGTTCGGGCAGTTGTTGCTCGGGCTTATCAACGGCTCGTTCTACGCGCTGCTCTCGCTTGGCCTTGCGGTCATTTTCGGGCTGCTCAACATCATCAACTTTGCACACGGCGCGCAGTACATGATGGGCGCGTTCGTCGCCTACCTGCTGCTCGACAAGCTGGGGCTGGGCTACTGGTGGGCGCTGATTCTTGCGCCGCTCATCGTCGGGGCCACCGGCGTGGTCATCGAGCGCACCATGCTCTCGCGCCTGTACAAGCTCGACCACCTGTACGGCCTGCTGCTGACTTTTGGTCTGGCGCTCATCATTCAGGGCTTGTTCCGCAACGAATTCGGCTCGGCGGGCCTGCCTTACCGCATGCCTGAGCAGCTCACCGGCGGGCAGAACCTGGGCTTCATGTTCCTGCCCAACTACCGCGCCT
>JAUNTQ010000123.1 GCA_030538605.1 Pseudomonadota bacterium | reverse complement strand
TTCTACACCAGCCGCACCTTCGGCACCTACGTGATGGAAGGCGCGGCCATGCTGGCCGAGGGTATCCCCGCCGCCGTCATCGAAAACGCCGGCGTGCAAGCCGGCATGCCCGTCGGCCCGCTGGCCGTGCAGGACGAAGTGGCCCTCACGCTGTCGGTACACGTGCTCGACCAGACCCGCGCCGACTTCGCCGCCGAAGGCAGGGCCTACGAAGCCACGCCCGGCGAGCTGCTGGTCGAGCGCATGGTGAAAGAGCTGAGGCGCGAAGGCCGCGCAGCAGCGGCGCAGGGCGGCGGCGGTTTCTACGACTACCCCGAAGGCGGCAGCAAGCACCTGTGGCCCGAGCTGAAAGCGCTGTTCGAGAAGCCGGACGTTGAATGGAACCTGACCGACGTGAAGGACCGCCTGCTCTACCGCCAGTCGGTCGAAACCGCGCGCTGCCTCGCCGAAGGCGTGCTCACCAGCGCACACGACGCCAACATCGGCAGCCTCTTCGGCATCGGCTTTCCCGCCTGGACGGGCGGGGCCATGCAGTTCATCTACGGGCAGGGCATCGACGCCTTCGAGCAACGCTGCGCGGAGCTGGCGGGCAAGTACGGCGAGGGGTTTGTGCTGACGGATGAGGTGAAGGCGGCGATCCGGCGGTTTGAGCCACGGTATTGAACTGTTCGCGCACGCGCCGTCATGGTGCAACCAGGCGAACCGTCGGGAAATAGCTGCTGTAGCGCGAGGTGTCGCGCGTCAAGATCGGCAGCCCGCTCACGGCGGCATGGGCGCCAATGAAAAAGTCGCTGAGCACGTTCGACTTGGTTCCGCCGCGCCGCCGATATTGCGCAAACGCCTTGCCAGCCAGAAACAGGGCGGGTTTGGGGATGTCGAGCATCACCAGCTGCATGCTGGTGACGGTGTCGTCCAGTGCTTGCGCGCAGGAAAAGGACAGCGACAGCTCGGCATAGATCACCGCATTGATGGCCAGGCGATGAACCTGTGACTGTGCATTCAGCTGTTGCAGCGACCAATCGACCCACGCGGGGTCATCGTTCAACACGTCCAGCAGGACGTTGGTGTCCACGATCATTCGTCATCGGCGCGCAAGAGCGCCATCAGCTCGTCGGTGCGCCAGCGGATGTCGGCTTTGCCCCGTGCGGCTTCGAAGCGATTGGCTGGTTGTTTGCGCTGTGGCCCTGCGCGGCGCAGCACCACCTGGCCCTGCTCGTTCAGGTCGAAATCGACGCGCGAGCCCGGCAGCAGCCCAAGTGCATCGCGAATGGGCTTGGGAACGGTGACCTGCCCTTTGACGGTGATGGTGCTCATGTGCGTCTCCAAGTATTACCAGTTTCCACATTGTAATACTCGGGTCGACTTGAGGCTCACGTCACTGAAAAATCTCCCAAGACTGCTCAGCTTTTGGCCGCGGCCAGGAGCTTGGTACCCACCTGCACTGAGGTGCGATCAAGGCTTGAAGCCCTCCGGCCAGAGGAAGTAAGGCCCGAATTTGGGGCTCATTCGGAACTCGCCCCCGGCTTCCTTGCCTTTGGCCGCAAGGTAAGGCTTGCCATCTCGAAGCTCCAGATGTCCTGAAGCAATCAGTGCATCCATAGCAGCGCTGCGGGGAACTGGCGACGAAATATGGCGAGGGGTTCGGGCTGACGGATGAGGTGAAGGCGGCGATTCGCAAGTTCGGGCCGCGCTACTGAGGCGATGGAGCATGCGATGTGGACGACTTCTCGTGCACGATGCGGCTCAACGCGCCCAGCATGTCCTCAATACCCGGTTGCCCCAGGGGAAAGTGCCCGCACTCGCGCAAAACGAGCGTGCTGGCGGGCGTCGGCAGGCTTTCCAGCGTCTGAAGGCTGAGCGCCATAGGCGTCCACGCGTCTTTCTCTGGATGCATCAGATGGACATCCACGGGAACGCGGCGCGCTTGGTCGTGTGGATGCTGCAGGTAGGCAGCCATGAAACCCAGTGGTATGCGCGCATGGCCGCCCCGCGAATCGGCTGCGCAGAGACTCCCGAGCCTGGGGTCGCGCCCCATGCGGGTCAGCGGGGCAAGCCACGAGATGCGCAGCGGCATCCGCGCCACTGGTCCACGCACGAGCGGCAAGAGAGTCATGAAGGGAACGGCCAAGGCGCCAACACGTGTCATGACTGAGCGCGCCTCACGACGCAGGGGGTCGAGCAGGCAGGTCGCCACAACGGCTGCAACGCGCCCGCTGCGTGCGGCCGCTTCAACCGTCAGCAGGCCGCCAATGCTGCCGCCCAGCAGCACCACCGGCCGACCATCGTCCTCGGTTGCGAGCAAGTCAACGAGCAGATCGATCCAGTCCTGATAGCGCACTGCACTGGGCCGCGCGGTGACGGTGTCGCCGTACAGCGGCAGGTCAACCGCCGCTAGATCGACGCCCTTGAGCAGCGCGGCCAACGGCCAAAGTGCTGCCGCATGCGCACCCGCCCCATGCACCACCAGCAATCGCACTCCAGCAGTCGCATCGCGTCGCCGCAGCATGTGGATGCAATGTCCCCGCCACGTGTACCAGGTCGACGTCGGCGTGTCGATCTGCTGCCGATATTGTTCGGGCAGGAACTTCGCGTAGTCGAGCGTGACCCTGTGGTCGGACGGCGGAATTCGCGTGGGTTGCATGGTGTGGAGGTCGTGTCTGGTGTCGCGTGATGCTTACTGAAACGCCACCTCCGCAAAGCTCCGCAGCTTGCGGCTGTGCAGCCGATCCAGGCCGTTCTCGCGCAGGCGCTCGATGGCGCGGATGCCGATTTTCAGGTGCTGGTTCACCCGTTCGCGGTAGAAGTGGTTGGCCATGCCGGGCAGCTTGATTTCGCCGTGCAGCGGTTTGTCGCTGACGCACAGCAGGGTGCCATACGGCACGCGAAAGCGAAAGCCGTTGGCGGCGATGGTGGCGCTTTCCATGTCGAGCGCCACGGCGCGCGATTGCGAGAAGCGCCGCTGCGGGCTGCCTGCGCCCAGCAGTTCCCAGTTGCGGTTGTCGGTGGTGGCGACCGTGCCGGTGCGCAGCACGCGCTTGAGTTCGTCGCCGGCGAGACCCGTGACGTCGGCCACGGCGTGTTGCAGGGCGATTTGCACCTCGGCCAGCGCGGGGATGGGGATCCACAGCGGCAGGTCTTCATCGAGCACGTGGTCTTCGCGCACGTAGCCGTGGGCCAGCACATAGTCGCCCAGCTGCTGGCTGCCGCGCAGGCCGGCACAGTGGCCGACCATGATCCAGGCGTGCGGGCGCAGCACGGCGATGTGGTCGGTAATCGTCTTGGCGTTGGCCGGGCCGACGCCGATGTTGACGAAACTGATGCCGCTGCGGTCGGGCCGCACCAGGTGGTAGGCGGGCATTTGCGGCAGGCGCGGCGGCGGGGTGCCGCCTTCGTCACCGCCGCCCAGGCCCGCGCGGCGCGTGATGACGTTGCCGGGCTGCACGAAGGCGCTGTAGGAGCTGTCTGCGTTCTGCATTTCCAGCTGGCCCAGCGCGATGAATTCGTCGATGTAGAACTGGTAGTTGGTGAACAGCACGAAGTTCTGGAAGTGCTCGGGCGAGGTGCCGGTGTAGTGGCGCAGGCGGTGCAGCGAATAGTCGACGCGCGGGGCGGTGAACAGGGCCAGCGGCTGCGGCTCGCCGGGGGGCGTGTCGTGCGTGCCGTTGGCGATGCGGTCGTCCATGGCCGTCAGGTCGGGCAGGTCGAACACGTCGGGCAGGCGCTGGCGCTGCGCGGCGCTCAAGGCGCCTTCAAAGTGCTCGTCTTCGGCCAGCGCGAAGGGCAGGGGAATGGGCTGGTGGCTGGTGCCCACTTCCAGCGTCGCGCCGTGGTTGGCCAGCAGCAGGCGGAACTGCGCGAGGTCGTAGGTGGCAAACAGGTCGGGCCGCGTGAGCGTGGTTTCGTAATGGCCCGCGTGCGAGACGAAACCGTAGGCCAGGCGCGTGTCGGGGTGGCGGCCGTGGGGCACGTGCAGGCGCACGAAGGGGTAGCAGGCGCGCACGCGGGTGAGCGCGCCGGTGGGCTCGGCCGGGCCGGCGATGTAGTCGGCCAGCGCGTGGCGCAGGTGGGCGCAGCCGGCGTCGTAAATGCGGCGCACCTGGGCCAGGGCGGCGTCGGCATCGGTGAAGGGCGCGGGGGGAACGAACGAGGGCAGAAGGGGGGGCAGCGAGGTCATGCGGGCCATTGTCCACGCTGAACCGTGACAGGTGTCGGGCGTGGCGGCATCTGCCAGTATGCTATTTAATGTATAGCTGTTTGCGCTTTGTGAGCAAGCGCTTATGGCCAATTGCGCTTTGAAAGCCCGGCCACCCGCCCCGCTATCATCTGCCGCCATGCTGGAACTGCGCGCCCTGCACCGTCTGCACCTTGGCCCGATCGATTTGCGCATCGGCGCGGGCGAGTGCGTGTCGGTGATGGGTGCGTCTGGCGCGGGCAAGAGCGTGCTGCTGCGCATGGTGGCCGACCTCGACCCGCACGCGGGCGATGCCCTGCTGGATGGCCGCGCGTGCAGCGCCATGCCCGCGCCCGAGTGGCGCAGGCAGGTGACCTATGTGCCTGCCGAATCCGGCTGGTGGGCCGAGACGGTGGCCGAGCACTTTGCGCCGGGTGTCGATCTGGCTGCGCTGCTGCCCCGGCTGGGGCTGGCGGCAGATCTGGCGCAGGCACCGGTGATGCGCTGCTCGACCGGCGAGCGCCAGCGCCTGGCGCTGCTGCGCGCCTTGCAGCCGGGCAACCGCGTGCTGCTGCTGGACGAGCCGACGTCCGGGCTGGATGCGCAGGCGCGTGCGCAGGTCGAGGCGCTGCTGTGCGAGCGCCTGCATGCCGGCGGCGCGCTGCTGCTGGTGACGCACGATGCGGCGCAGGCGCAGCGCATGGCCGACCGGCGCCTGGTCATGCAGCAAGGGCAGTTGCACATGCAAGCACGCACCGGCGCAGGCGCGGCGGCATGAACGCACCGGCCATCACCGCGCTGGACCTGGCGCTGTCGTCGCTGCTGATCGTGCTCAACGCCGGGCTGTCGCTGGCGCTGGGGCTGGGCATGGCGCGCGTGCTGCTGGTGGCCGCGCTGCGCACCGTGGTGCAGCTGCTGCTGGTGGGCATGGTGCTGAAGATGGTGTTTGCCACCCAGTCGCCGTGGCTGGTGGCGGGCTTGGGCGTGCTGATGCTGGGCGCGGCGGGGCACGAGATATGGGCGCGCCAGCAGCGGCGGCTGGCGGGCTGGTGGGGCTGGGGCGTGGGTGCGCTGGTGGCCACGCTGGCCACCTTGCTGGCGGCGGGGCTGGGGCTGTCGCTGCTGGCGCACCAGCCGTGGTGGTCGCCGCAGGCGGTCATTCCCATGCTGGGCATCGTGCTGGGCAACGTGATGAACGGCGTGAGCGTCACGCTCAACGCCTTCACCACCAGCGTGCAGCGCGAGCGCGCCAGCATCGAAGCGCGCCTGGCCCTGGGCGCGACACGGCACCAGGCGCTGGGCGAGGTGCAGCGCGCGGCGTTGCGCGGCGGGCTGATCCCGGTCATCAACCAGATGTCGGCCGCCGGCATCATCACCCTGCCGGGCATGATGACCGGTCAGATCCTGGCCGGCATGGCACCGCTGGATGCGGCCAAATACCAGATCCTGGCGCTGCTGCTGCTGGCCGGCGGCGCGGGGCTGGGGGCCATCGCCGTCAGCTACTGGGCCGTGGCGCGCGTGACCGACGGGCGCGACCGCCTGCGGCTGGACCGGCTGGCACCGGCGCAGCGGCGGTGAGCCAGCGCGCCCACCGCGCCTTTGTGCGGCGCCAAGGCCATCGCCAACCCGGCGCTTGCTTCACCTGCCTGCCATTGCGCCTGTGCTGAAGCGAAACACCGCCTGAGGCGCTTCGCGTCTTCCCCCTCTTGCTTCGTCAGCGGCGGGCGGCGCTGCCGGGCGGGCAGCCGCTGACCGGCAGGGGCGGGGCGCGGCGTCCTACGGCGCGTGGGCGGTGCGCCCCTATGATCGAATGGTGCGCGCACGGCATCGCACCTGAATGGTGGACACGGGTTTGAAGCGGGGACACAGCCCCTGCGCTTGTTCACCGGGCGCGCTGAGGTGACAGAAGAACGATTGCATAAAAAGTGAGCTGCTTGCGCATGCTATACGATATTTTCAGATACATTTATATCTTAAAATGCTGTATAACATACGCAAACAGCTCACTTTTTTAATTCATCTCTTGCGCGTGCATGCCATTCAAGCGCGATGGCCTGAGCAGCGCATGGGGGCGACGACAGGGGGGGTGGCTGCGTGTCTGAACCAGGCATGCGCCGCCACATGATTTGAATCCGATACCCAAGCCAAAAAACATTCCCGCGCCCGAGCGCGTGGTGCTGCGCCGCCGCCTGGCGGTGCTGTGCTGGCGCGCGCTGGCGGTGCTGGGCGCGGGCCTGGGGCTGCTGGGCGCGGTGCTGCCGGTGATGCCCACCGTGCCTTTTCTCATTCTGTCGGCCTGGGCCGCCAGCAAGGGCTGGCCGTCGTTCGAGCGCTGGCTGCTGAACCACCCGGTGCTGGGCCCGCCCATCGTGAAGTGGCGCGAGCGCGGGGCCGTGCCGCGCCGCGCCAAATGGCTCAGCTCCCTCATGATGGCCAGCAGCGCGGTGGGCATGCAGTTTTTCGTGCAGATCCCGCTGTGGCTGCGCATCGGCGTGCCGGTGGTGATGCTGGCCGTGGCCATCTGGCTGTGGCGGCGGCCCGAGGCATGACGCCGTGCCGAGCCGAAAACAGCCTGGCAGGCCGGAATTTTGTCGTGACAGCGCCGGTGTGCATGCGAGGCGCAAAGCGCTATGGAATGACCAAACCGTTCAGCGCCGGGTTGTCGGGCGGGTAGCGCAGCTTGAGCGATTCGAGCTTGTCGCGCACCAGCGTGCCGATCATCAGGTTGCGGTGGCGCTTGCTGTCGGCCGGCACCACCGTCCACGGCGCCCATGCGGTGGACGTGGCGCGCAGCGCACGCTCGTAGGCTTTCTGAAAGTCCGGCCAGTGGGCGCGGTCGTCGATGTCGCCCATGCTGAACTTCCAGTGCTTGTTCGGGTTGTCGATGCGGTCTTGCAGGCGCTTGCGCTGCTCGTCCTTGCTGATGTGCAGCATGAACTTCATGATCACCGTGCCGTTCTCGCTCAGCATGCGCTCGAAATCGTTGATCTGGCGGTAGCGCTGCTCGGTCGTCCTGTCGTCGATCCAGCCGCGCACCACGGGCACCAGCACGTCTTCGTAATGGCTGCGGTTGTGGATCATGAACTCGCCCGCCGCCGGCATCTGCCGGTGGATGCGCCACAGGTAGTCATGGCTGCGCTCAAGCTCGGTGGGCGCCTTCCAGCCCACGGTGCGCACGCCCAGCGGGCTGGTCTCCTTGAACACGGCGCGAATCGTGCCGTCCTTGCCCGCCGTGTCGGTGCCTTGCAGCAGCACCAGCAGCTTGAAGCGCTTGTCGGCCCAGAAGACGTCCTGCAGCGCATCGATCTCGGCGGCCAGCGCGCGCACGCGCTCGCGGTCGGCCTCCTTGTCGCTCAGTGAAAACGGCCGCGCGCCAGGGTCCATGCGGGCGAGCGAAAAGCCCTTGCCGCCTTCCGGCACACGCCAGGCAGCGGCATCTGCCGTGGCGGGAGAGGGTGTTTTTTTCGTTGTCATGCGAAGGTCTCCGGGGTGCGTGCTGTGGGTGTCAATATGCGGCGCGCCGTGCCAAAAAGAAAACAGGGCAAGCCCTGTGGATGATGGCGTGGTGGCTTGGGTCATTTGGGGTGACGCGGCGTGCGTGGCACGGCCATGAAAAAAGCCCAAGCAGTTGATTTGCTTGGGCTTTTTCCATGATGTTCTGGTCGGGGTGAGAGGATTCGAACCTCCGGCCTCTACGTCCCGAACGTAGCGCT
>JAUNTQ010000122.1 GCA_030538605.1 Pseudomonadota bacterium | reverse complement strand
CTGGTCGGGGTGAGAGGATTCGAACCTCCGGCCTCTACGTCCCGAACGTAGCGCTCTACCAGGCTAAGCTACACCCCGATGGTGCGCGGGCTCAGGCGCGCCGCTGCAAAAGCTGAGCCGCCAATTCTAGCAAACTGTCGGTGTATTCGTTGGGCGGCAGCTTGCTGGCCGCGTCGATGGCGCGCTGCGCCTGGGCGGCGGCGGCGGCGCGGGCGCGGTCAAGCGCGCCGCTGTGGCGCACGATGTGCGCGATGGTGTCCAGCGCCGTGGTGCTGCCGGTTTCGATGGCCTGGCGCACGGTGGCCGCTTCGTCTGCCGTGCCCAGCTGCATGGCCAGAATCAGCGGCAGCGTGGCCTTGCCCTCGCGCAGGTCGTCGCCCAGGTTCTTGCCCATTTCGGCGGCGTCGCCGTCGTAGTCGAGCACGTCGTCGATCACCTGAAAGGCGGTGCCGAGCGAAAGGCCGTATTCGGCGCAGGCTTCTTCCACCTCGGGCACAGCGCCCGCCAGCACGGCGGCCAGGCGGCTGCTGGCTTCAAACAGCTTGGCGGTCTTGGAGCGGATGACGCGCAGGTAGCTGGCTTCGTCCAGCGAGGCGTCGTGCATGTTCATGAGTTGCAGCACTTCACCCTCGGCGATGACGTTGGTGGCGTCGGCCAGGATCTGCATCACGCGCATGCTGCCCGTGTCCACCATCATCTGGAAGGCGCGCGAATAGAGAAAGTCGCCCACAAGCACGCTGGCGGGGTTGCCGAAAACTTCGTTGGCGGTGGCGCGGCCGCGGCGCAGGGTGGATTCGTCCACCACGTCGTCGTGCAGCAGCGTGGCGGTGTGGATGAATTCAACCACCGCCGCCAGGTTGAAGCGCTGCGCGTCGCGGCAGCCCAGCGCGCCGCAGGTCAGCAGCAGGAGCACGGGCCGCAGGCGCTTGCCGCCGGCGGAGATGATGTAGCGGGCCACTTCGCCCACCAGCGGCACGCCCGATGCGAGGCGGCGAACGATGGTGGCATCGACTTCGCGCATGTCCGGCGCGGCAAGCGCCAGCGCGCGGCTGGGGGAAGGCGAGGGGGTGGTCAAGGGCGCTAACCGCGAGGCTGAGAACTTCGGGGGGTGTGGCAGGCAGCGCGCCCGCCAAGCGCGGCATTATAGGTTTGGGGCGGCTGGCACTTCGCCGAGCGGCAGCGCGGTTTGCGCATGCAAGGAGGGCGGGCTATAATGCTCGGTTCTCGCGAAAGTTCGTTCGCGGGAAACTTTCTTTCCAAGAGGTTCAAACATGTACGCGGTCATAAAAACCGGTGGCAAGCAGTATCGCGTTGCCGCTGGCGAGAAAATCAAAGTAGAACAGATTGCTGCGGACGTTGGCCAGGAAATCACCCTTGATGAGGTGCTCGCTGTCGGCAACGGCGGCGAGTTGCAGGTCGGGGCTCCCCTGGTGTCCGGTGCAAGCGTGGTGGCCAAGGTCATCGCGCATGGCAAGCACGACAAGGTGCGCATTTTCAAGATGCGTCGCCGCAAGCACTACCAGAAGCGCCAGGGCCATCGCCAGGCGTTCACCGAGCTCGAGATCGGCACGATCAACGGCGGCAAGTAAAAGGAGTTAAGCAAGCATGGCACAGAAAAAAGGCGGCGGCTCCACACGCAACGGCCGCGATTCCAAGCCCAAGATGCTGGGCGTGAAGGTGTTCGGCGGCCAGACGGTGAGCGCTGGCTCGATCATCGTGCGTCAGCGCGGCACCAAGTTCCACGCGGGCAACAACGTGGGCGTGGGCAAGGACCACACCTTGTTCGCACTGGTGGACGGCCATGTGTCGTTCGCGGTCAAGGGCGCGCTGAACAAGCACGTCGTGGTGGTGACCCCGGCGGCCTGAAGTCCGACGACGGGCTTTTCTGCCTGACCCGGTTTGCCAGCAGCCCCGCCCGTGCGGGGCTTTGGCATTTCTGGCGCAGGTGTTTTTTGCAGGGCTTACGCCATTCGGCCTGACTTGCCCGCTCGGCACCTTGAAGTGCCCGGGAAGAGTGCCTGTTTGCGCAAGCCGTGTTTTGGATGCTTCACCCAAGGCGGTAACGACCATGAAATTCGTTGACGAGGCTTTCATCGACATTGCCGCAGGCGATGGTGGCAACGGCTGCGTGTCGTTCCGGCACGAAAAGTACAAGGAGTTCGGCGGCCCCAACGGCGGCGATGGCGGCCGGGGCGGCCATGTGTTCGCGGTGGCCGACAGCAACCTGAACACGCTGGTGGATTTTCGCTACGCGCGCCGCCACGAGGCCAAGCGCGGGCAGCACGGCATGGGCTCGGACATGTTTGGCGCGGCGGGCGACGACATCACGCTGAAGATGCCCGTGGGCACCATCATCAGCGACGCGGAGACGGGCGAGGTGCTGTATGAGCTGCTGCAGCCGGGCGAGAAACTGATGATCGCCAAGGGCGGCGACGGCGGCTTCGGCAACATGCGTTTCAAGAGCGCCATCAACCGCGCGCCGCGCCAGAAAACCCCCGGCTGGCCGGGCGACAAGAAAAGCCTGAAGCTGGAGCTGAAGGTGCTGGCCGACGTGGGCCTGCTGGGCATGCCCAACGCGGGCAAGTCCACCTTCATCGCGGCCGTGAGCAACGCGCGGCCCAAGATCGCCGACTACCCCTTCACCACGCTGCACCCCAACCTGGGCGTGGTGCGCGTGGGGCCGGAGCAGAGCTTCGTGGTGGCCGACATTCCCGGCCTGATCGAAGGTGCGAGCGAGGGCGCGGGCCTGGGCCATCTGTTTCTGCGCCACTTGCAGCGCACGCGGCTTTTGCTGCACATCGTCGATATCGCGCCGTTCGACGAAGGCGTCGATCCGGTGGCGCAGGCCAAGGCCATCGTGGGCGAGCTGAAGAAGTACGACAAGGCGCTCTATGAGAAGCCGCGCTGGCTGGTGCTGAACAAGCTGGACATGGTGCCGGCCGAGGAGCGCGCCGCGCGTGTGAAGGACTTCGTCAAGCGCCTGCGCTGGAAGGGGCCGGTGTTCGAGATTTCCGCGCTCACGCGCGAGGGCTGCGAGCCGCTGGTGCAGGCCATCTACCAGCACGTGCGCGCCGAGCAGCAGGCCAGTGCCCCCGAGGCGGAGCATGACCCCCGGTTCACTGATGAAGAGGAATGATAAAAATGGAAGCTGCTTGCGCATGTTATAAAACAAATTCAGATATAAATTGTTTTGAAAACGTTTAAAAACGTACGCAAACAGCTATTGTTTTGTTGTCCTGAATTCAAATGACTGCATCGTCCTTTTCTCAAGTGCTCGCTGGCGCACGCCGCATCGTGGTCAAGGTGGGCTCCAGCCTGGTCACCAACGAAGGGCGCGGGCTGGACGCGCAGGCCATCGGCGAGTGGTGTCGCCAGCTGGCGCTGCTGGCGCATGGCGACGAGGGGCAGGGCCTGCGCGGCAGGCGCGAGGTGATCATGGTCTCCAGCGGGGCCATTGCCGAGGGCATGAAGCGCCTGGGCTGGGCGCGCCGCCCGCATGAGGTCAACGAGTTGCAAGCCGCTGCCGCCGTGGGCCAGATGGGCCTGGCGCAGATGTATGAAACCAAGCTGCGCGAGCATGGCCTGCGCAGCGCGCAGGTGCTGCTCACCCACGCCGACCTGGCTGACCGCGAGCGCTACCTGAACGCCCGCTCCACGCTGATGACGCTGCTGCGCCTGGATGTGCTGCCCGTGATCAACGAAAACGACACCGTGGTCACCGACGAGATCAAGGTGGGCGACAACGACACCCTGGGCGCGCTGGTGGCCAACCTGGTGGAGGCCGATCTGCTGGTCATCCTGACCGACCAGAAGGGCTTGTACACCGCCGATCCACGCAGCAACCCCGCTGCCGAATTCGTGCACGAAGCGCGCGCCGGAGACACCGCGCTGGAGCGCATGGCCGGCGGCGCGGGCTCGTCCATCGGCAAGGGCGGCATGCTGACGAAAATCGTGGCGGCCAAGCGCGCCGCCGGTTCGGGCGCGTCCACCGTCATCGCCTGGGGCCGCGAGCCCGATGCGCTGCTGCGCCTGGCGCGCGGCGAGCGCATCGGCACGCTGCTGGTGGCCCCCACGCACAAGAACCAGGCGCGCAAGCAGTGGATGATGGACCATCTGCAACTGCGCGGCGCGCTGGTGGTGGACGAAGGCGCGGCGGCCAAGCTGCGCGGTGAGGGTAAGAGCCTGCTGCCCATCGGCATGACGCAGGTGCAGGGCGTGTTCTCGCGCGGCGACGTGATCGCCATCCGCGACATCACCGGCGCGGAAGTGGGGCGTGGCCTGGCCAACTATTCGAGCGCCGAGGCGCGCCTGCTGTGCCGCAAGCCCTCAAGCGAGATCGCCAGCCTGCTGGGCTACGCCGCCGAGCCCGAGATGGTGCACCGCGACAACCTGGTGCTCACCAGAGCGCCTGCGGCCTGAGCGCCTGCGCCAGAAAAGTCACCGGTAAGGCGCTTGCCAGCCCATGCGCAGCTCGCGCTCGATCTCGCTCACCGTTTGTCGTGTGCCGGGGCCGATGCACACCCCTTCCCTGGCCAATTGCAGCGGGTATTGCACCATGACGCTGCCTTGCCCGCGCATGGGTTTCCACTCATCGTCGCTGGCGACCGTCCATTCGCCGTCCTGCACCTGGCGGGCGTACACGCGGTATTCCGCCGTGGCACAGCGCATGCCCTCATACGACGCATTCACCGCCGATGGGCCGCGCATCACCACCACATAGCGCACGATGCCCGTGTCGTGGTTGATGGTGATGGTTTTCGGATCGACGCCGATCTTCACCGATGCGCCGCGCGGCATCTCCAGCTCGATCAGCCCCCGCGTGCTGTAGGCAGGCGGCGGCGGCACCGCGTCTTCCTTCCAGTCGGGCAAATCGGCATTGGCGTATTGGCTGAAGGCGGGCAGCGAAGCGGCGGCGAGCGTGGCCGCCAACACGCCTGCGCCAAGGCAGCGGGCCAGCAATGGCTTGACCATGTTCATGATTCGTTGCCTGGGCCGAAAGGCATGCGCGGCGCGCCGTCAAGCGAGCCGCCCGGCGGCAGCGCGAAGCCCGGGCCCCGCCTGTCTTGTGTGTGAATCAGCTGCGGCTCGCCCGGGCCATGGTTGTCGCGTGCGCGCATGCCGCCGCGCAGAAAGCGATTGCGGTGGTCGGTGCGGGGCAGGTAGCGGGCCAGCTCGGTCAGCGCCATTTCATAGACGCCGCGCTTGAACTCCACCACCACATCCAGCGGCACCCAGTAGTCGTTCCAGCGCCAAGCATCGAACTCAGGGTGGTTGGTGGCACGCAGGTTCAGGTTCCAGTCGGGCGTGATGAGTTGCAGCAGAAACCAGATCTGCTTTTGGCCTTTGTAGTGGCCGCGCGCGTCACGGCGGATGAACCGGTCTGGCACCTCGTAGCGCAACCAGTCGCGGGTTCGGGCCACGATGCGCACATGCTCCGGCTGAAGACCCACTTCCTCGTGCAGCTCGCGGAACATGGCCTGCTGGGGCGATTCGCCCCGGTCGATGCCGCCTTGCGGGAACTGCCAGGAGTGGGTGCGGATGCGCTTGCCCCAAAATACCTGATTTTTCTGGTTGAGCAGGATGATGCCGACGTTCGGGCGAAAGCCTTCCCGGTCAAGCATAATCAAACCCCAAATTCAATAAGTTGTTGCCATTATGCACACGCCCTTGTGTGCAGCAAGTGGCACAAACCCCATGCGGGGCGCGGTCATAGCGCCCTTTTTGTTTCATGAAAGCCTCCCAGTTCTACATCAGCACCCTCAAAGAAGCCCCTGCCGACGCCGAAGTCGTCAGCCACCAGCTCATGACGCGCGCGGGCATGGTCAAGAAGCTGGGCGCAGGCATCTACACCTATATGCCGCTGGGCCTGCGCGTGATCCGCAAGGTAGAGGCCATCGTGCGCGAGGAGATGAACCGCGCCGGTGCTGTGGAGTGCGCCATGCCCGTGGTGCAGCCCGGCGAGCTGTGGCAGGAGACGGGCCGCTTCGAGAAGATGGGGCCGGAGCTGCTGCGCATTCAGGATCGGCACGAGCGCGATTTCGTCATCCAGCCGACGAGCGAAGAAGTGGTCACCGACATCGCCCGGCAAGACCTGCGCAGCTACAAGCAGCTTCCAAAAAATCTGTACCAGATCCAGACCAAGTTCCGCGACGAGCGCCGCCCGCGCTTTGGCCTGATGCGCGGGCGCGAGTTCGTCATGAAAGACGCCTACAGCTTCGACCGCAACGAGGCGGATGCCAAGCTGAGCTACCAGAAGATGGCCGCCGCCTACCGCGCCATCTTCGACCGCTTTGGTTTGACGTATCGCGCCGTGGCGGCCGATTCGGGTGCCATTGGCGGCGACTTGAGCGAGGAGTTCCAGGTCATCGCCGCCACGGGCGAAGACGCCATCGTCTACAGCACCGGCAGCGACTACGCGGCCAACATCGAGAAAGCCGAGGCGCTGGCACCCCAGGGCGCGCGCCCCGCGCCCGCGCAGGCCATGACGAAAACGCCCACACCGGGCAAAAGCACCTGCGCCGACGTGGCCGAGCTGCTGGGCATCCCTTTGCAGACCACCATCAAGTCGCTGGTGCTGGCCACCGAAGCGCTGAACGATGCCGGTGAAGTGGCCAAGGTGCAGATCTGGCTGCTGCTGGTGCGCGGCGACCACGACATGAACGAGGTGAAAGTGGGCAAGGTGCCGGGCCTGGACAAAGGCTTTCGCTTTGCCACCGTGCCTGAAATCATCGAACACTTCGGCACCAAGCCGGGCTACCTGGGCCCCATTGGCTTGCAGAAGCCCGTGAAGATCGTTGCCGACCGCGAGGTGGCCGTGATGGCCGACTGGGTATGCGGCGCGAACGAAGAAGGCTTTCACCTCACCGGCGTGAACTGGGTGCGCGACTTGCCCGAGGCCCATGCCGTGGCCGACATCCGCAACGTGGTGGCGGGCGACGCAGCGCCCGATGGCCAGGGCAGCCTGGCCATTGAGCGCGGCATTGAAATCGGTCACATCTTCTTTCTGGGTGACAAATACAGCCGGGCCATGAACGCCACCTTCCTGGACGAAGACGGCAAGCCCAAGCCCTTTCAGATGGGTTGCTACGGCATCGGCATCACGCGTCTGCCGGCGGCGGCCATCGAGCAGAACCACGACGCGCGCGGCATCATCTGGCCCGACGCGATTGCGCCCTTCACCGTGGTGATTTGCCCCGTGGGGATGGACCGCAGCGAGGCAGTGAAAACCGCCGCCGAAAGCCTGTATGCCGAGCTGCTGGCCGCGGGCGTGGACGTCGTGCTGGACGACCGTGGCGAGCGCCCCGGCGCCATGTTCGCCGACTGGGAGCTGATCGGCGTGCCGCACCGCGTGACCATTGGCGACAAGGGGCTGAATGACGGCCAGGTTGAATACCAGCACCGCCGTGACGCCGCCGCCACGCGCGTGCCCGCAGGCGAGATCGCCGCCTTCGTGAAAGGCCGCCTGTCGGCATGACGCCCCGGCACCCCAGCCGCAGGGCGTGCCTGCTGGGCATGTCGGGCCTGGCGGCACTGCCGGGTGCGCTGCTGTGGCCCGCGCGCGCGCAGGCGGGCGGGCAGCTGGAGGAGCCGCTGGCCGACTCGGTGCGCAGCGCCCTCAGCTCGGCCATTGCCAACAGCGCGCCGCCCGTGCCCATCTTTGCCACAACCGAGGCGCGGCTGGCCTATCTGCGCTGGCTTTCGGCCATGAGCGACCGGCTTTACCCGCGCAAGAAAAGCTTCAGCGAGCGTGTCGAGTTCTTGCAGACCGTGTGGTACGAAACGCGCCGCGCGGGGCTGGACACCTCGCTCGTGCTGGGGCTGATCCAGGTGGAAAGCGCGTTTCGCAAGTTTGCCGTCTCGCGCGTGGGCGCACGCGGCTACATGCAGGTCATGCCGTTCTGGACACGCGTGATCGGCGATGGCGACCCGGGCAAGCTCTTTCACATGCAGACCAACCTGCGCTTTGGCTGCGTCATCCTGCGCCACTACCTCGATCGCGAGCGCGGCAACCTCTTCATGGCGCTGGGCCGCTACAACGGCTCGCGCGGGCGCGACCCCTA
>JAUNTQ010000015.1 GCA_030538605.1 Pseudomonadota bacterium | reverse complement strand
CGAGGACGACATGGGCCAGATGGGCCTGACCGAAAGCGACTACGCCTGGATGACCCAGCGCATCAAGGACGTCGCCCTGCGCCACGCCAAGGGCCGCATCGTCAGCTGCCTGGAAGGCGGCTACCACCTCAGCGCCCTGGCCCGCAGCGTGGAAGCGCACGTGCGCGTGCTGGCCGACGTGTGAGGCCTGGCCCGTGGGGTGCCACGCGGTGCCTGTCCACCGTTGCCGACGTGGGTGCAAGCACCCACCCCACGAAACGGCTCGCCCGTAGGGTGGAACCTGAAGGGATTCCACCAGGCAACCTTCACGCGGAAATCAAGGCGGCGTCATCGCGCCCAGCAAGCCCAGCGCAAACGGCAGGCTGGCCATGCCCAGCATGGTGGACAGCGTGACCAACCCCGCCACATAAGGCCCGTTGTAGCCCATGCGCGCGGCCAGCACGTAGCAGGTCGATGCCGTGGGCAGGGCGGAGAAGATGAGCAGAACCAGCGTTTGCGCTTCGTCCAGCCCGAAGGCGCGCGCCAGCAGCCAGCCCACCACGGGCGAGAGAAAGTGCCGGATGGTCAGCACGCCCGCGCCCAGTGTCTTGCCGTGTGCCAGCGTTGTCAGCTGCATGCCCGCACCTGCCGCCATAAGGCCCAGCGCGATGGAGGCCGCGCCAATGCGCGAGACCGTGGGCGCCATCCAGTCCGGAATCGAAAACCCCGCCAGATTGGCCAGCAGCCCGGCCACGGTGGCCAGGATGAGCGGGTTGCGCGCCAGCTCGCCCACAAAGCCGCGCTGCGCGTGCCGCGCCATGGGCCACACCGCCGCCACGTTGAACAGCGGCACGCACACGCCGATCAGCACCGCGATCAGCTGCAAGCCCTGCGCGCCCATCAGCCGCTCGGCCACCGCCAGGCCAATGAACGAGTTGAAGCGGAACGCCACTTGCGCCGCCGCCGCATGCTCGCGCGGGTCCATGCGCCGGCCCAGCCACGGCAGGCGCGGCAGCACGTAAGCCATGCCAATGCCGGCCAGCCCCGTCAGCACGCCTGCTGCCATCAGCCCCGACGCAGCGCCCACGTCCAGCGGCGTGCGCACGATGGACTGAAACAGCAGCACGGGGAACAGGAAGAAATACACCAGCGCCTCCACCGCCTGCCACACGGGCCGGTTCAGCGCCGTGTGGCGGCACAGCAGGTAGCCGATCAGGATCAGCGAAAAGTCGGGGAAAAGCAGCTGCGCGTAGTACACGCGCCGGAGCATATCCGGGCTTGGCACGCGTTCAGGCCATGCGCCAAGCGCGTTCGGGTAAACCCTTGAAAATCGACCGTGTGCCCGTCACAGCCACAGCAGTCTTTGCGGTTTTAATCGGGCTTTTGTTTTCTTGCAGTGAAAAGGAACTTCATGACCATGCAACGACGCCACCTGATCGCCTTGGCCGCCGGCACGCTCGCGCTGTCTGCCAGCAGTGTTTTTGCGCAGTCCTACCCCACCAAGCCCATCCGCCTGATCGTGCCCTTTGCCGCAGGCGGCACCACCGACATCATTGCCCGCGTCATCTCCGAGCCGCTCAGCCGCGCGCTGGGCCAGCCCGTGGTGGTGGACAACCGGGGCGGTGCGGGCGGTGCCATTGGCGCCACCGAGGCCGCACGCGCCGCACCCGATGGCTACACGCTGAGCGTGGCCACCGTCTCCACCACGGCGGCCAACCCGGCCATCAACAAGTCCATCACCTACAACCCGGTGACGGACTTCGTGCCCGTCATCAACATCGCCGCCACCCCCAACGTGATCATGGCGCACCCCAGCTTTCCGGCCAAGAACTTCCAGGACTTCCTGGCGCTCGTGAAAAAGGAGCCGGGCAAGTTTTCCTATGCCTCGTCGGGCACGGGCGGCATCGGCCACATGCAGACCGAGCTGTTCAAGAGCCTGGCGGGCGTCGACATCGTGCACGTGCCCTACCGCGGCGCTGGCCCCGCGCTGAACGACACGGTGGCAGGCCAGGTGCCGCTGATGTTCGACAACCTGCCTTCGGCGCTGCCCTTCATTCAGCAAAAGCGCCTGGTGCCGCTGGCCGTTGCCGCGCCCGAGCGCGTGGCAGCGCTGCCCGACGTGCCCACCTTCAAGGAAGTGGGCCTGGAGCCGGTCAACCGCATGGCCTACTACGGCATCCTCGCGCCCAAGGGCACGCCCAAGGCCGTGGTCGACAAGCTCAACGCCGCCGTGAAAACCGCGCTGGAAGACGCCAACGTCAAAAAGCGCATCGCCGACACCGGCTCGCTGATCGTGGCGAACACGCCGGAAGAATTTGCGGCCCAGATCAAGGCCGAGTTCGAGGTGTACAAGGACGTGGTGGCCAAGCAGAAACTGACGCTGCAATAAGCGCCGCCGGGCCTGCCTGGAAAACCGCTGCGGTGTTTTCGCAGCGGTTTTTTTGTTTGTGGCCTGCCATGGCTTGCGGCGTGATCCGTTCGCACGCAGCGCGCTGGCCCCGTGCCCGTGCCGCCTCGCGCCAGGCCAGTGAACATGGCTGCCATGCCCGGCCAGGCGCGTCGGTCATGCGAGGCGGCAGTCAGTCCCGCGTCACGCACATCGGCCATACTGTGGGTTCGCTCCAAGCACCCTTCAAAAGCGCGCGACACACCGGTCGACGCCTGAGCGAACGACAACCCAAAAAAAGGAGACAACATGACCCCGCAGCAGACTTTTGCCGCTTGGCAAGACATGATGGCCAAAATGCCTCAAGCCATGCCCGGGCCGCTGGAAAACGGGTTTGCCCAAGGCTGGCTGAAAGCGTTCGAGCAGTTCCAGAACATGGACATCGGCGCCTTCAATGCCTCCGGCGCGCTGCCCGCCGGCGTGGAGCTGCCGCAGCTCAATTTCGCGCCCGAAAAGCTGCTCGAGCTGCAACAGACCTATGTGCGCGAAGCCGCCGAGCTGTGGAACCAGAGCCTGCAAGCCGCCCCCGCGCTGAAAGACCGCCGCTTCAAGGGCGACGCCTGGTCGGGCAACCCGCTCGCCTCGTTTGCCGCAGCGGTGTATCTGCTCAACTCCCGCACCCTCATGGCCATGGCCGAAGCCGCCGAGGGCGACGCCAAGACCAAAAACCGCATCCGCTTCGCCGTCGAGCAGTGGATGGCCGCCGCCGCGCCCAGCAACTTCCTGGCCTTCAACGCCGATGCGCAGCAAAAAGCCATCGACACCCAGGGCGAAAGCCTGGCCAAGGGCGTGGCCAACATGCTGCACGACATGCGCCAGGGCCATGTGTCGATGACGGACGAAAGCCTGTTCGAGGTGGGCAAGAACGTCGCCACCACCGAGGGCGCCATCGTGTTCGAGAACGCGCTGTTCCAGCTCATCGAATACAAGCCGCTGACCGAGAAGGTGCACGAAAAGCCCTTCCTGCTGGTGCCCCCGTGCATCAACAAGTTCTACATCCTCGACCTGCAGCCCACCAACTCCGTCATCCGCTACGCCGTCTCCAAAGGCCACCGCACCTTCGTCGTGAGCTGGCGCAACCCCGACGCATCGCTTGAAAAAGCCACCTGGGACGACTACATCGAGCACGCCGCCATCGAGGCCATCCACCGCGTGCAGGACATCACCGGGGCCAAACAGATCAACGCCCTGGGCTTTTGCGTGGGCGGCACCATCCTCACCACCGCGCTGGCGGTGCTGGCCGCGCGCGGCGAAAAGCCCGTCGCCTCGGCCACGCTGCTGACCACGCTGGTCGACTTCAGCGACACCGGCATCCTCGACGTGTTCATCGACGAGAACATGGTCAACTACCGCGAAATGCAGATGGGATCAGGCGGCATGCTCAAGGGGCAGGATCTCGCCAGCACCTTCAGCTTCCTGCGCCCCAACGACCTGGTGTGGAACTACGTCGTCGGCAACTACCTCAAGGGCGAAACCCCGCCGCCGTTCGACTTGCTCTACTGGAACAGCGACTCCACCAACCTGCCCGGCCCCTTCTACGCCTGGTACCTGCGCAACACCTACCTCGAAAACAATCTCGTCAAGCCCGGTGCCGTCACCGTGTGCGGCGAGAAGATCGACCTGGGCCTGCTCGATATGCCGTTTTACATCTACGGCTCGCGCGAAGACCACATCGTGCCCATCGGCGGTGCCTACGCCACCACGCAGGTTCTGCCCGGCAAGAAGCGCTTCATGATGGGTGCGTCGGGCCACATCGCCGGCGTCATCAACCCGCCTGCGGCCAACAAGCGCAGTCACTGGGTGCGCGGCGACGGCAAGTTCCCGCCCAGCGTGAACGAGTGGATCGCCGGTGCCGAGGAAATCCCCGGCAGCTGGTGGGAAGACTGGGCCGCCTGGCTCAAAGGCCACGCAGGCAAGCAAATCGCCGCGCCCAAAGCCTACGGCCGCGGCACGGCCTACAAGGCCATCGAGCCTGCGCCCGGCCGTTATGTCAAGGCCAAGGCTTGAGCGTCAGTGGCTGAGAAAATGGTTTTAAATTGGTAGCTGCTTGCGTACGTTATATAGGGTTTTTAGATATAAAACAATCTGAAAATAAGGTATAACGTGCGCAAGCAGCTATGTTTTTTTGTTTGAGGGCATTCCCCTCACGGTTTGTTTTGCACTTCAAGGAGACTGAAACCCATGGAAGACATCGTCATCGTTTCTGCTGCCCGCACCGCCGTGGGCAAGTTCGGCGGCTCGCTCGCCAAGGTGCCCGCCACCGAGCTGGGCAGCATCGCCATCCGCGCCGCACTCGAGCGCGCCAAGGTCGGCCTTGACCAGGTGGGCGAGGTCATCATGGGCCAGGTGCTCACCGCCGGCAGCGGGCAAAACCCCGCGCGCCAGGCGCTGCTGAAAGCCGGCGTCTCGCGCGAAACCCCGGGCCTGACCATCAACGCCGTGTGCGGCTCGGGCCTGAAAGCCGTCATGCTCGCTGCCCAGGCCGTGGCCACGGGCGACAGCGAAATCGTCGTGGCCGGTGGGCAAGAGAACATGTCCGCCAGCCCCCACGTGCTGCTGGGCAGCCGCGACGGCCAGCGCATGGGCGACTGGAAAATGGCCGACACCATGATCGTCGACGGCCTGTGGGACGTCTATAACCAGTACCACATGGGCATCACCGCCGAAAACGTCGCCAGGCAGGAAGGCATCACGCGCGACATGCAGGACGCGCTGGCCCTGTCCAGCCAGAAAAAGGCCGCCGCCGCGCAGAGCGCAGGCAAGTTCAAGGACGAAATCACCGCCGTCAGCATCCCCCAGCGCAAGGGCGACCCGGTGGTGTTCGAAGCCGACGAATACATCAACACCAAGACCAGCGCCGAAGCCCTGGCCGGGCTGCGCCCCGCGTTCGACAAGGCAGGCACGGTCACCGCCGGCAACGCCAGCGGCCTGAACGACGGCGCTGCCGCCGTGGTGGTCATGTCGGCCAAGAAAGCCGCTGCGCTGGGGCTTCAGCCGCTCGCGCGCATCGCCAGCTATGCCACCGTGGGGCTTGATCCGGCCACCATGGGCCTGGGCCCGGTGGGCGCGACGCAAAAAGCCCTCACGCGCGCGGGCTGGGGCGTGGGCGACGTCGATCTGTTCGAGCTGAACGAAGCCTTCGCTGCGCAGGCCTGCGCCGTCAACAAGCTGCTGGGCATCGACCCCGCCAGGGTCAACGTCAACGGCGGTGCCATCGCCATCGGCCACCCCATCGGTGCCAGCGGCTGCCGCGTGCTGGTCACGCTGCTGCACGAAATGCAGCGCAGCGGCGCCAGGAAAGGCCTGGCTGGCCTGTGCATCGGCGGCGGCATGGGCGTGGCGCTGGCCGTCGAGCGTTGATCGGAAACTGGCGTAAATCCCGGGGGGCAAGCCAGGTTTTTTGAAGTAAATTGGCCTGCTGCTAGCGTAAAAAACAGCGCTGGCAGCTATTATTTTTGAAAGAGGAGACATCTCATGAGCAAGAAAGTTGCATACGTCACCGGCGGCATGGGCGGCATTGGCACCGCCATTTGCCAGCGCCTGCACAAAGAGGGCTTCACCGTCATCGCCGGCTGCGGCCCCACACGCGACTTCCAGAAATGGCTGGACGAGCAGAAAGCCCTGGGCTACACCTTCCACGCCAGCGTGGGCAACGTGAGCGACTGGCAGTCCACCACCGACGCCTTCGCCAAGGCCAAGGCCGACCACGGCCCCATTGACGTGCTGGTCAACAACGCAGGCATCACGCGCGACCGCATGTTCCTGAAGATGACGCGCGAAGACTGGGACGCGGTGATCGACACCAACCTCAACTCCATGTTCAACGTCACCAAGCAAGTCGTGCCCGACATGGTCGAGCGCGGCTTTGGCCGCATCGTCCAGATCAGCTCGGTCAACGGCGAAAAAGGCCAGGCCGGCCAGACCAACTACTCCGCCGCCAAGGCCGGCATGCACGGCTTCACCATGGCCCTGGCGCAGGAGATGGCCAACAAGGGCGTGACGGTGAACACCGTCAGCCCCGGCTACATCGGCACCGACATGGTCAAGGCCATCCGCCCCGACGTGCTGGAGAAAATCGTCGCCACCATCCCCGTCAAGCGCCTGGGCACGCCCGAGGAAATCGGCTCCATCGTCGCCTGGCTGGCCGGTGAAGACTCCGGCTTCACCACCGGCGCAGACTTCTCCTGCAACGGCGGCTTGCACATGGGCTGATGGGCTGCGCCAGCTGATTGCGACACCCCGCTTCGGCGAGGTTTCCCCTCACCCCGCTTCGGCGGGGTTTCCCCTCACCCCGCTTCGGCGGGGTTTTTTCATTGCCACGCAGGAACAACCGAACAGCGCCTTGATCGCCTGCACGCGCACCCACAGGCGCTGCTGTCTTACGCGGTGCGGGGCGCGGCCACATTAGGCTTGGCGCGGTCTCACGGCTTTTGCAGGCGCTTACCCATGTCCTCCTCTTTTCCGTCCCCTGCCAGCGCACCGGCAGACGACTGGCAGTTCACTCGCCGCGTGTTTCTGGTGCTGGGCGTCGTGGCGGGTGCCCTGGCTGCCTACAAGCTGTCCTACGTGCTGGTGCTGGTGTTCACCTCGCTGCTGGTGGCGGTGCTGCTGAACACCATCACCGAGCTGCTGCAGCGCTGGCTGCGCCTGCCGCGCGCGGTCGCCGTGGCGCTGGCGGTGCTGGCGTTTGCCGGGGTGCTGGGCGGGTTTGGCGTGCTGTTTGCGCAGCAGCTTTACGCGCAGATCCGCGACGTGGTCGAGCTGCTGCCCCAGGCCGTGGCCGAGCTGGGGCAGCGCTTCGGGTTCGACTGGGAATTCAGCAAGGACAACCTGCACGAGATCGCCGCCCGCCTGTCCACCGGCACCACGTTTAACCGCGCGCTGGGCTACGGATCGGTGTTCGCCAGCGTGCTGACCGATGTGCTCATCGTGCTCGTGGGCGCGGTGTTTCTGGTGTCCAACCCGGGCATGTACCGGCGCGGCGCGGCCCTGCTGCTGCCCGCGCGCAGCCGCCTGCGTTTCCTGCGCGCGCTGCGCGACGCCGGCAACGCGCTGCGCCTGTGGTTGTTGGGGCAGGGCACGGTCATGCTGAGCGTGGGCCTGATGATGTGGGGTGCGTACACGTGGCTCGGCCTTCCCTCGGCGGTCACGCTGGCGCTGATTGCGGCGCTGGCCGACTTCGTGCCTTTTCTCGGCCCCATCGTGGGTGCCATCCCCGCACTGGTGATTGCCGCCACCATCGACACCCAGACCCTGCTGTGGACGCTGGGCGCAGTCGTGGTGGTGCAGCAGATCGAAAGCTATGTGCTCATGCCCTTCGTGCAGCGCCGCGCCGTGAAGCTGCCGCCCTTCGTCGGCCTGTTTGCCATCGTCGTGTTCGGCACCTTGTTCGGCATCATGGGCATCGTGCTGGCCGTGCCGATGGCCGTGGCCACCATGACGCTGGTGCAGCGCCTGTGGGTGCGCGACGTGCTTGGCACGCGCATCACCGTCGTGGGCAGCAAGAAGAAAGATGCCCCAAAGTGACGCGGTTGATGGTGCAGGGCCAGAGACGGGGCCAGGCCCTTGCCCCGCCGATAATTCGGGTGTGACTTCCACCAACAAACCTGCCTGCGCTCCCCCCCCGCCCAGCCCCTGGCGCCTGTCCGTTGCGCCGATGCTCGATTGGACGGACAAGCACTGCCGCTACCTGCACCGGCTGCTGACGAAAAACACGCGGCTTTATACCGAGATGGTGACCACCGGCGGCTTGCTGCATGGCGGCGAGCGGCGGCATTTGCGCCATGACGCGGTGGAGCGGCCGCTGGCCTTGCAGCTGGGGGGCAGCGATGCGGCTGACCTGGCGCGCTGTGCGGCCATTGGCGCGCGCTGGGGGTATGACGAGATCAACCTCAACTGCGGCTGCCCGAGCGAGCGCGTGCAGCGCGGTGCGTTTGGCGCCTGCCTGATGGCCGAGCCGCAACTGGTGGCCGATGGCGTGAAGGCGATGGTGGATGCGGTGGATGTGCCGGTGACGGTGAAGCACCGCATCGGCATCGACAAGGACGAGAGCTACGCCTTCGTGCGCGATTTCGTGGGCACGGTGGCCGAGGCGGGCTGCGGTGTCTTCATCGTGCATGCGCGCAATGCGTGGCTCAAGGGCTTGTCGCCGAAGGAAAACCGCGAGATTCCGCCGCTGCGTTACGAGTTGGTGTACCAGCTCAAGCGCGACTTTCCGCACCTGACCATCGTGCTGAACGGCGGCGTGACGACCGACGAGCAGATTGCCGGGCACCTGCAACACGTCGATGGCGTGATGGTGGGGCGCGAGGCCTATCACCACCCGTGGATGATGACCGGCTGGGACGCGCGCTTCTTGAACGGCGCGCCCAACCCCATCACGCAGGACGAGGTGGAGGCGGCCATGGTCGATTACATGGCGCGCGAGGCGGTGGAAGACGGCACGCCCTGGTCGGCCATTGCGCGCCACATGCTGGGCCTGCACCACGGGCGGCGCGGCGCGCGCCTGTGGCGCCAGGTGTGGAGCGACCACAGGCGCAAGCCGCTGCCGGCACGCGAGGTGGCGGCCCAGGCCCGGGCGCATCTGGCCAGCGAGCTGGCCGAGGCGGGCTGAGCGCGCTCGCTTTGTCGATGCGCCCGGTGCGGCGCACCGTCCGGGGGGGATGCAGGCGGCTTTCCTACAGGTGGGGCAGGGGCGGGGGGCAACAATGGTTGCAAGCCGATTGAGCCAACGACGAAGGAGCCCCGCCATGAGCGCATTTGCCCCCGACAGCAGCCACTACACCATGCGTGGCGCGTATTACCCCACCGACCATGTGTTCACCATGTTCAGCGACCTGCCCGCCGCGCGCGCGGCAGCCGAGCAGGTGGCCGCGCTGCCCGGTGTGGGCAAGGTGACGCTGGCCGCGCCCGATGCCATCGAGCAAGCCTTTGCCGAGCGCGCGGCAGAGGTCGGCGGCGCACCTTCGGTGGGGCGCGAAGACCAGTTCATGCTGCGCTTTGTCGAGCTGGCACGCGCCGGCAAGGTGGGTGTGCTGATCGAGGTGGCCGACGCCGATACCGAAGCACTGGGCACCTTGCTGGACGCCGCGGGCGCGGCGCTGGCGTATCTCTATCGCACGCTGGTCATCGAAGAGTTGGTTGACCCCAGCCGCCGCGCCGAGGCCGCTGCGGCGGGCAAGCTGTGAGCGCTCCGATAGCGCGGCCAGCCGGATATTTCACCTGAACCAGGAGCCAAGCCATGAGCCAAGACCCGAAAACCAATACCGCCCCGCCCGAGGAGCCGCCGACGGCTGCACCTGCGGGCATTCCGTCGCAAGACCCGCGCCTGAAGGCGCAAGAGCCGATGACGCCCGAAGAGCGCGCGTCCGAAGCCAACTCCGTCGTCATGGGCGGCGGCGTGATGGCCGGTGCGGCCGTGGGTGCGGCAGCCGGCGCGGCGGTGGGCGGCCCGGTGGGCATTCTGGCGGGCAGCGCCATCGGCGCCGTGGCGGGTGCGCTGGGCGGTTACGCGGCTGTGCGCGCGGGTGACGAGAACTACGACTACTGGCGCGAGAACCACGTGGGTGAGCCTGACCATGCCACTGCGTACAGCTATGAGGACGACTACGCGCCGGCCTATCGCCTGGGCTACCAGGGGCGCGAGCGCTACGCAGGCAAGAGCTGGGACGTGGCCGAGGCCGATTTGCAGCGCGACTGGGAATTGCTCAAGGGTAAGTCGCGCCTGAGTTGGGAGCAGGCCCGCGCCCGTGGCCTGGCGGCTTGGCAGCGCGTGGATGAAGGGGGCAAGGGCGGGGCGTGATCTTGGACAGGATGTAACCGCCAAGTTATTAACAAAATAGTAGCTTCTTGCGTACGTTTTTAGGCATTTTCAGATGGTTTTTCATCTGAATTCACCTAAAAACGTACGCAAGCAGCTACTATTTTTTTTCGATGCAGCAATCACAGTCTGAACAGGGTGCTGCGGCGTTCGGGGTTGTTCCGACGGGGCATGCCGGGCTTCGCTTGGCGCGGCTCTTTTGCTTGGGTGCGGCTCAAAGCCCGAGCTGCCGGGGATCGCCGCCGCCTTCGCGCAGCACGGCGGGGGTGTCGCCGGTGAGGTCGATCACGGTGGTGGGCTGCTGCGGGCAGGCGCCGGCGTCGATGACGGCGGCCACCTGGCGTTCGAGTTGCTCTCGGATGGCGTCGGGCTCGGCCAGCGGCTCTTGCTCACCGGGCAGGATGAGGGTGGTGGCCAGCAGCGGCGCGCCGTGCAGCTCCAGCAAGGCCAGCAGGGCTTTGTGTGCGGGCACGCGCAGACCGATGGTTTTGCGCTGGGGGTGGCTCAGGCGGCGGGGCACTTCCTTGCTGGCTTCGAGGATGAAGGTGAAGGGGCCGGGCGTGCCGAGCTTGAGCAGGCGGAACTGCGTGTTGTCCACGCGCGCATAGCTGGCCAGCTCGCTCAGGTCGCGGCACAGCAGGGTGAGGTGGTGCTTGTCGTCCACCTGCCGGATGTGGCGCAGGCTGTCGGCGGCGGCCTTGTCGTCGAGCTGGCAGGCCAGCGCATAGCTGGAGTCGGTGGGCACGGCCAGCACCTGGCCTTTGCGCAGCAGGTCGGCGGCTTGCCTGAGCAGGCGGGGCTGCGGGTTGTCGGGGTGGACGGTGAAGAGCTGGGCCATGGGTGGATTGATTGCGCACGCGTTTGATTCGATTCAGCGCGGCAGCAGCTCCCATATGGGAGTGAGGCCGGGGGGCAGGGGGGGCAGTTTGCCGAGGTCGGTGTGGCTTTCGTCGGGGCTGTGGAAGTCGCTGCCGCGCGAGGCGGCCAGGCCGAATTCGCGGGCGGTGTCGGCGTAGCGCAGGGCTTCGGCTGCGGTGTGGCTGCCGGTGACGACTTCGACGCCCTGGCCGCCGTGGGCCTTGAATTCGGTGAAGAGGGCGTATTCCTCGGTGGGGGTGAAACGGTAGCGCGCGGGGTGCGCGATGACGGCCACGCCGCCGCTTTGGGTGATCCACTGCACGGCGTCGCCCAACTTGGCCCAGCGGTGGGGCACGTAGCCGGGTTTGCCTTCGGTGAGGTATTTGCGAAAGACCTCGGGGGTGTCTTTGCACACACCTGTTTCGACGAGAAAGCGCGCGAAGTGAGTGCGGGAGATGAGGCGCGGGTTGCCTGCGTGCTTGAGCGCGCCTTCATACGCGCCGTGGATGCCGGCCTTGGCCAGTTGCGCACCCATTTCGACGGCGCGGGGGCCGCGCCCGTCGCGCGTGTCGGCCAGGCCTTCGGTGATGCGGGGGTCGGTGTGGTCGAAGCCGAGGCCGACGATGTGCACCGTCTGGTCGGCAAAGGTGACGGATATTTCGACGCCGGTGAGGTAAGGCAGGCCGTGGGCTTGCGCGGCTTCGATGGCACGCTGCTGGCCGCCGACTTCGTCGTGATCGGTGAGGGCCCAGAGGTCAACGCCGTTGGCGACCGCGCGGGCGGCGAGTTCCTCGGGCGTGAGGGTGCCGTCGGAGATGACGGAGTGGCAATGGAGGTCGGGGTTGGCGGGAAAGGTCACGCTTTCATTCTACGAAGCGGGCGATGGCTGCGTTGCCGGTGGTGTCTCAGCCGTTGCCGGTGGCGGTTCGGGCCAGGGGCGCTGGGCGTCGCGCAATGACTCGAAGGCCTGGGCCAGGCGCAGCACGCCCAGGTCGTCGAAGCGCTGGCCGATGAATTGCACGCCGATGGGCAGGCCAGAGGCGCTGTAGCCGCCATTGAGCGAGAGGGCGGGCTGCTCGCCCATGTTCCAAGGCACGGTGAAGCCGATGTGTTCCAGCCCGCGCAGGGGGTCGTTGGTGGGGCTGGGCCAGTCGAAGGGGGCGGGGCCGCAGGGGGCGGTGGGGCTGAGGACGTAGTCGAACGGGGCCATGGCGCGCTGCGCGGCGACGCGGGTGGCGTGGGTGCTGGTCCAGGCCTGGAAGACGTCGGGCCCGCTCATGGTGCGGGCGGATTCGGCCCATTGGCCGATGGCGGGCAGCACGTGCTGGCGCGCTTGCGGGGGCAGGGCGTCGAGGTCGATGAGGCTGCGCATGCGCCAGAAGTGGTCAAGCCCGGTGAGCAGCTCGGGTGTCATGACGGGGGGCATGGGCTCGATCACCGCGCCTTCGGCGGCGAGCAGCTGGGCGGCGCGGGTGACGGCGGCGGTGATGGCGGGCTCGACGGGTAGGCCGCACCCTGCGTCCAGCATGAGGCCGATGCGCAAGCCACGCAGGGGCAAGGGCTGGCGCCAGGTGGCGGGCCAGTCGATGGGCTGCGGGGGCAGGGCCATGCTGTCGCGCAGATCAGGCTCGGCCAGCGCCTGCATGAGCAGGGCGGCGTCGCGCACGCTGCGGGTCATGGGGCCGGCGGCGCGGCCCATGTAGGGCGGGTCGATGGGCACGCGGCCCAGGCTGGGCTTGAAGCCGACGATGCCGCACCAGCCGGCGGGCAGGCGGATGGAGCCGCCGATGTCGGTGCCCAGGTGCAGCGGGCCGTAGCCCGCAGCGCAGGCAGCGCCCGCGCCGGCGCTGCTGCCGCCGGGGGTGCGGGACAAGTCCCAGGGGTTGCGCGCGATGCGGTGGAAGGTGGACAGGCCGGAGGAGAGCATGCCGTAGTCGGGCATGGTGGTTTTGCCGATGACGATGGCACCGGCTTCGCGCACGCGGGCGGCGGGCGGGGCGTCGGCGGCGGCGGGGGTGAGGGGTGTGGCGCGGGTGCCGAGCGGGGTGGGGTCGCCATGGGTGGCGATGTTGTCCTTGATGGTGATGGGCACGCCGTCGAGCAGGCCGCGCGGGCGGCCCTGCCGCCAGCGGGCTTCGCTGGCGCGGGCTTCGGCCAAAGCCGCGTCTGAGCGCAGCCGCCAGGTGGCGTCGAGGTGGGGTTCCCAGCGGGCGATCTGGCAGAGCACGTCGCGCAGCACTTCGACGGGCGAGAACTGGCGCAGGCGGTAGCCGCTCAGCAGCTGGTGGGCAGCAAGGGTGTGCAGGGCGGCGCTCATGTCCAGTGCAGTTGGCTCAGTTCGTTGACGAAGATGGGCATGTCCTGCCACAGCCCTTGCAGACGCCGGTTGGCTACGGTGAGCCACTGCGGCTGGAAGAGCCAGACGAGGGCGGCGTCTTCGGCCAGCAGGCGCTGCGCGTCAGCGAGCAGTTTCTGGCGCTGCGCGGGGTCGACGGTGGCGCGCATCTGGTCGAACAGGGCGGTGAAGCGCGGGTTCTGGTAGCCCCAGTAATAGTCGGGCTTGGCGAAGTTGCCCAGGTCGAACGGCTCGACGTGGCTGATGATGGTCATGTCGTAGTTGCGCGCGCCGCCGTAGGTGTTGGCCAGCCATTGCGCCCATTCGACGTTTTGTACGCGCGCGGTGATGCCCACTTGCGCCAGTTGGGCGACGATGACCTCGCCGCCCTGGCGCGCGTAGGGCGGGGGCGGCAGCACGAGGCTGAGGCGCAGGGGGGTAGTGACGCCGGCTTCCTTGAGCAGGGCGCGGGCGCGGTCGGGGTCGTAGGGGTTGACGCCGGTGGTGTCTACGTAGCCGGGGGCGCTGGGCACGTAGTGGCTGCCGATGGGCACGCCCAGGCCGTCGCCCGCGCCGGCGATGACGGCGCGGCGGTCGATGGCCATGCCGATGGCGCGGCGCACGCGCACGTCGCTGAGCGGCGCGCGGGCGTTGTTGAGGGCGAGCACGGTCTTGGCGCGCGAGCCGTTGACGATGGTTTGCAGCCGGGGGCTGGCGCGGAACTGCGCGAGCGCGCGCGGGGTGACGCGGGGGAAGCTGTCGATGTCGCCCGACATGACGGCGGCCACTTGCGCGGCGGGGTCGCTGATGAAGCGGAAGGTGGCGCGGCGCATGCGCACGCTGGCGGCGTCGCGCCAGGTGGGCGCGGCGCGCAGGGTGAGCGATGAGCCGCGCGCCCAGCGGTCGAGCACGTAGGGGCCGGTGCCGACGGGGGTGGTGGCATTGGTGTCGGCGCTGGTGGGCTCGACGATGATGGCCGTGGCCTGGCCGAGGTAGAAGAGAAAGTCGGGATCGGGTTCGTCGTTGACGATGACGACGGTGTAGTCATCCACCACGCGCACTTGCTGCATGGCGGCGAAGGTGCGCTTGTCCTTGTTGGTGCTTTTGTCGCTGGCGGCGCGCTCGAAGCTGAACTTGACGGCCTGCGCATTGAAGGGCTGGCCGTTGGAAAAGCGCACGCCGCGCCGCAGGTGGAAGGTGTGGGTGCGCAGATCGGGCGCGGTGCTCCAGCGCTCGGCCAGCAGCGGGGTGACGCTGCCGTCGCTGCCGATGTGGGTGAGCGTTTCAAAGACGTTGTAGAGCACCACTTCGGCGATGGCCGATGCGGCACCGGCGGTGGGGTCAAGCCCGGGCGGCTCGAGCGTCATGCCGATGACCACGTTGTCCTTGCGCGCCTGGGCCAGCGCGGGGGCCTGGGCCAGTGCGGCGGCGGTGGGCAGGCCAAGGGCAAAGTCGCGTCTTTTCATCATCTCGGGGCTTTCCTTTGCAGAGCGCGCCACCGGGGCGGGCGCGTGTGGGGCGCATGGTAGCGTGCGTGGCGATGGGGGAGGAAGATGGCAAGGAATGATTTAAATAGAGGAGCTGGTTGCGTACGTTTTAAAACTTTTTCAGATATGAAACTATCTGAAAATGAATAATAACTAGCGCAAGCAGCTCCTTTTTTATAACAAATGGTGAGATGCTGGTTGTGTACGGACAATTGGCGTACATTGTGAGGTGAAACCCATCTTCGCGAGGCCCTTCATGCTGAACACACCCGAAACCCAGGACAAGCCGCGCAACGCGCGCCTTGAAGCGCGCGTGTCCAGCGAACAAAAGGATTTTTTCCAGCGTGCGGCGTCTTTGAGCGGACGCACCCTGAGCGAGCTTGTCATCGACAGCACGCAAGAGGCGGCCATGAAAATCGTGCACCACCACGAGGTGATTCGCCTGAGCCGCGAGGAGCAGGTGGCCTTCGTGACCGCGCTGCTGACCCCTGCGGAGCCCGGGGCGCGCCTGCAACAGGCGGTGGAAAGCTATCGCCAGAAGTCGGGGCTGTGATTGGCGCTGGTTCTTGCCCCCGAGCACATCGGCCCGCTGGTGAAAGCGCATGCGCGGCAGTCGTTCGACTGCGGCCATGAAGACCTGAACCGCTACCTGCGCGAGCAGGCGCGGCAGGACGCTGAAAAGCGCGTGGCCGCACCTTTCGTGCTGACGCAGCCGGGCGATGCCACGGTGCTGGGCTTTTACACCCTCTCGTCTTCCATCATCACGGCGGACGAGCTGCCTGCGGCGCTGATGAAGCGGCTGCCGCGCTATGGGCAACTGCCCGTCACGCTGTTGGGGCGGCTGGCGGTAGACCGTTCAGCCGCAGGGCAGGGCGTGGGGGCTTTCCTGCTGGTCGATGCGCTGCGCCGCAGCCTGGAGGCCGCGCGGCAGATCGCGGCCATGGCGGTGGTCGTGGATGCGAAAGATGCGCAGGCCGAGGGTTTCTACCGGCATTTCGACTTTCAGCCCTTGCAGCCGACGCCGCGGCGGCTGTTTCTGCCCATGGCGCAGGTGGCCAAGCTGTTTGCTTGAGGCGCGCGCGGGTGGCCGCACGCCGGGCGGCGCCTATTTGCCGATGGTGTCGAGGTGGTACTGGGTGGCGCGGTCGACTTCGTTCTTGCTGCCCAGGATGACGCTGACGCGCTCGTGCAGCTGGGTGGGCTGCACGTCGAGGATGCGCTCGCGGCCGTTGGTGGCGGCACCGCCGGCTTGCTCGATAAGCCAGGCCATGGGGTTGGCTTCGTACATCAGGCGCAGCTTGCCGGGTTTGTGGGGTTCGCGCTTGTCCCAGGGGTACATGAACACGCCGCCGCGGGTCATGATGCGGTGCACGTCGGCCACCATGCTGGCGATCCAGCGCATGTTGAAGTCCTTGCCGCGCGGGCCTTCGGTGCCTGCCAGGCATTCGTCGATGTAGCGGCGCACGGGCGCGTCCCAGTGGCGCAGGTTGCTCATGTTGATGGCGAATTCGCGTGTGTCTTCGGGGATGCGGATGTTGTCTTCGGTGAGCACGAAGCTGCCTTGCTCGCGGTCGAGCGTGAAGCTGGCCACGCCGTCGCCCACGGTGAGCACGAGGGTGGTTTGCGGGCCATAGACGCAGTAGCCTGCGGCCACCTGGCAGCGGCCGGGTTGCAGAAAGTCGCCTTCTTCGACGCCGCGGTCGCCTTCGGGCATTTTGAGCACGCTGAAGATGGTGCCGATGCTGACGTTGACGTCGATGTTGCTGGAGCCGTCGAGCGGGTCCATCAGCAGCAGGTATTCGCCCTTGGGGTAGCGGTTGGGCACGAGGTAGATGCTGTCCATTTCCTCGCTGGCCATGGCCGCCAGGTGGCCGCCCCATTCGTTGGCTTCGATGAGCACTTCGTTGGCGATGATGTCGAGCTTTTTCTGCACTTCGCCCTGCACGTTTTCGCTGCCCGCGCTGCCCAGCACGCCGCCAACGGCGCCTTTGTTCACGGCCAGGCTGATGCGCTTGCAGGCGCGGGCGACGACTTCGATGAGCAGGCGAAGCTGCGCGGGGATGTGGCCGTCGATGCGCTGCTTTTCAACGAGGTAGCGGGTCAGGGAGATGGATTTGGGCATGGGGCGAGGGGCTTTCTTGGCAAGGGTGTTCAGGCTGCGGGAGCGGGATGCGCATCGGGCGCGTCGGCCAGTGCGCGGGTGACGACTTCGCGCACGTCGCGGCTCAAGCTGGCATGGGCGGCCACGCGTTCGATGGCGGCGCGGGCGGCGGCGCGCCACGGCTCGGCCAGGCGCGCCCAGGCGTCCATGGCGCGGGCCAGGCGGGCGGCGATCTGGGGGTTGAGGGCGTCGAGCGCGAGCACCTGCTCGGCCCAGAAGGCATAGCCCTGGCCGTCGGCGCGGTGGAAGGCGGCGGGGTTGCCGTGGCAGTAGCTGAAGATGACGCTGCGCGCGCGGTTGGGGGTGCGCAGCTGGAAGTCGGGGTGCTTCATCAGCGCGCGCACCACGGGCAGCACGCTGCCGCCGCGGTCGGGCGCGCGCGATGGCAGGGCAAACCATTTGTCGAGGGCCAGCGGCTCGGACTTGAACTGCTGGTAGTAGCGGGCCAGCGCGCGTTCGGCCAGGGGGTGGCCGCTGTGAACGAGGGCTTCGAGGGCGTGCAGGCGGTCGGTCATGTTGCCCGCGTCTTTCACGCGCTGGTAGGCCTTGCCGGGCCAGAGGGTGTCGCCGGTGGTGCTGGCGGTCAGGCAGAGCATGTGCAGCGCCAGGCCGGCGAGGGCGCGGCGGCCGGTGGAGACGGGGTCGGGCTTGTAGGCGCCGGTGTCGTGGCACTGGGCCCAGGCCCATTGCCAGTCGCTGGCGAGTTCGGTGGCAAGCTGCCGCTGCATGGCATCGCACACGGCGTGAATGCGCTGGGGGTCGACCGGGTCGAGCTGCTCGGCGATGTAGTCCTCGGCGGGCAGGGTGAGCACCAGTTCCTTGAAGGCGGCATCGAGGCCCGGATGCCGCAGCACGGCGCGCAGGGCTTGCACGTAGGCCGCATCCAGCGGCTGCGGGGGCACGCTGTCGTCAGCGGCCTGCACCGACTGAAGGGCGGTGCGCAGGGCCAGTTGCTGGCCGGCTTCCCAGCGGTTGAAGGGGTCGCTGTCGTGCGCGAGCAGGTGCATGAGCTGCGCGGGGGTGGCGTTCCAGTCCAGCGCCACCGGGGCAGAAAAGCCGCGCAGCAGCGAGGGCACGGGCTCGGCGTCGACACCGACGAAGGTGAGCGTGGCCTGCGGCTCGGTCAGCAGGAAGGTGTGGCTGCCTTGGACGGGGCGCTGCCAGTGGTCGAGCTGCAGCGGCATGTCCTGCCCGCCTGGGCCCACCAGGCCCAGGCGCACGGGAATGACGAAGGGGTCTTTGTGCGGCTGGCCGGGCGTGGGCGGGCAGCTTTGGCTCAAGCTGAGGGTGTAGGTACGGGCGGCGGGGTCGTAGCGGCCTTCGGCACGCACGACGGGGGTGCCGGCCTGGCTGTACCAGCGCTTGAAGGCGGGCAGCAGGCGGGCGAGGTCGCTGCCCTCGTTGGCGTCGGCCATGGCCTGCGCAAAGTCGTCGCAGGTGACGGCCTGGCCGTCGTGGCGCTGGAAGTACAGATCCATCCCCTTGCGAAAGCCTTCGCGGCCCAGCAGGGTCTGCACCATGCGCACGACTTCGGCACCTTTTTCGTAGATGGTGGTGGTGTAGAAGTTGCTGATTTCGAGGTATTCGTCGGGCCGCACGGGGTGGGCCATGGGGCCGGCGTCTTCGGGGAACTGCGCGGCGCGCAGGCCGATGACGTTTTCGATGCGCCTGACAGCGCGGGCACTGGGCGTGCCCGCCATGTCCATGCTGAATTCCTGGTCGCGGAACACCGTCAGGCCCTCTTTCAGCGAGAGCTGGAACCAGTCGCGGCAGGTGACGCGGTTGCCCGTCCAGTTGTGGAAATACTCGTGGGCGATGACGCTTTCCACGCCGCCAAAGTCGGCGTCGGTGGCGGTGCTGGGCTTGGCCAGCACGTATTTGGTGTTGAAGATGTTCAGGCCCTTGTTTTCCATCGCCCCCATGTTGAAGTCGCTGGTGGCCACGACCATGAAGCGCTCCAGATCCAGCGGCAGGCCGAAGCGCGCCTCGTCCCACAGCACCGAGTGGATGAGGGCGTTCATGGCGTGCTCGGTCTGGTCGAGATCGCCGGGGCGCACGTAGACCTGCAACAGATGCTCGGCGCCGGCGCGCGTGGTGATGCGCTGCTCGCGCGCCACAAGTCGGCCTGCCACCAGGGCGAACAGGTAACTGGGCTTTTTGTGCGGGTCGTGCCAGGTGGCGAAGTGGCGGCCATCTTCGAGATCGCCCGCATCCACCAGGTTGCCGTTGGACAGCAGCACGGGGTAGCGGGCTTTGTCCGCGCGCAGCGTGACGGTGTAGGTGGCCATTACGTCGGGGCGGTCGAGAAAGTAGGTGATGCGCCGGAAGCCTTCGGCCTCGCACTGGGTGAAGAAGTCGCCGCCGCTCATGAACAGCCCCATGAGCTGGCTGTTCTTCTCGGGGTTGCATGTGGTGAACAGCTCCAGCTCGAAAGGCTTGCTGCCCTCGGGCAGGTTCTCCAGCACCAGCGCCTCGCCGTCCATCCGGAAGCTGCAACCCTGGCCGTTGACCAGCACGCGCGAAAGATTCAGCTCATCGCCATCGAGCCGCAGCGGCTGCGCCGGCACGTCGGGGTTGCGCCGCAGCGTCATGCGGTTGAGCACGCGAGTCTTGGTGGGGTTGAGGTCGAAGGTGAGCGCCACCTGGTCGATCCAGAACGCGGGCGGGGTGTAGTCGAGGCGGCGGGTGAGGGTGGGGGCGTGGGCGTCTCGGGGCATGGCGGTGGTCTATCGGGTGGGCGGGGCCGCGTGGCGCGCGCGGTGGCGAGGCATGGGCGGCCAGGAGGGGTGGGCGGGCGTCAAAGCAGGTCGGCGATGCGGATCACTTGCAGGCTTTTGTCGGAAGCCAGTGCGTTGAAGTCGCGGTCATGCGTGACGAAAAAGCGGCATCCCGCCTGGATGGCGGTGGCGCAGTGCAAGGCGTCCATCAGCTTCAACGAGGATGCCGCCCGCAGGCGGGCGGCCGTGTCGAAGGCTTGGGCATCGTGCCCGAGGACGGTGATGAAGTTTTTGCGGGCAAAGAACGCCTTGCCCCGCGCGATTTCTGCTGGGCTGTTGCTTTTGTAGGGGTGAACCATCAACTCGGCGACGACGGCATCGCCTGTGAAACCGAAGCAATCGCCCCGGTCAACGGCCTGGATGAGAGCGGCGGCCACCGGAAAGTACAGCGGGTTGCGGTCGAAGAAGTACACGAGCACGTTGGTGTCGAAGTACACCTTCTGACCGCGAAGACGCGCCAGGCAGGCTGTCAGCCGTTCCATTCGGCACGCAGCTTTCGCAGGGTGTCGTCGGCTTGCTCGGGCGTGTCGCCCCAGGCACCGCTGAAGATGCCGGCGTAGGACAGCACGTCGTCCTTCGCGTCATCCGTTTGCGGCGTCAGGATGATGGCGCCATTGACGTAATCGACGTGCAGCACGTCATCGGTGTGGATGTTGGCCTGCCGCACGATGGCGGCGGGCAGGGTGAGCTGGTGCTTGGGGCGCATTCTGACGTCGGGCATGGTGACCTCCAGCGTGGAAATTTCCTACCTTTGGTTGGATGTTGGACATTTTAGGCCCTCGTGTGGTGCCCGTTTCAACGCAAGCTGTTGCTTCTGCTGATGAGGTCGTTGTATTGGTGCATCAGCTTGTGGGGCGAGCCGCTGACCATCCAGCCCGAGCTGCCGTTCAGCATGGCGCGGTCGCCTTGCGAATAAGGCGTGTTGTCGCGCACGCGGCGCAGGCGTTCCTTGGCGGCCACGCGGAAGGACTCGACGGCGCTTTCCATGGTTGACCACGCGGTGGGTCTTTCGCCCTCGTTGGCCTTGGCGTAATCCAGCATCTCATCGGCGGTTTTTTCAAAGCGGGCGAGTGTTTCGGTGGCTTTGGCCACGTCGAACGCGTCTTCGCCCAGCAGGTTGAAGACGTGCTTGGCCTCGGCCATGGTGGCCATGCGCCAGTAGCGCAGCTTGCGGCCTTCGGTTTTCTCGACCTCGATCAGCTCGGCGGCCAGGAGCTTGTCGTTTTCCACTTCCAGCATGTCGGAGAAAGTGCGGCTGGCGCTGCGGAAGTCCTCCATCGCCTTGGCCAGCGGGGCGTGCATCTGCTTGCCCTGGGCGAAGTCGTCGTCCTGGTAGTTCTTGCGGCTGTAGTAGCGGTCGGCCTCGGTCAGGCGCTCATGCAGCGGCAGCAGGGCGGCCAGGTAGGCGCTGGCGGCGTCGTCCAGTCCGGCAATGGCGGGCTTGAGCGCCAGCGCGGCGCGCATGGGCTGTTCACAGCGGGTGATGACGTTGTTGTGCAGGGTGTAGACGCCATGCACGGCGCGCTCCTTGCCCGTGGGGCCGGTCTGCATGTTCTTCACCCAGCCGGCGTAGCGGTCGATGCTTTGCAGCGCCCGGGTGTTGGCGACGTTGTAGCAGCCGATGTAGGCCTGCATCTTTTCACCGGTGTGATCGACCTCGGCCACCGGGGCAGGTGCGGGGGCCGGGGCCGGTTCAGGTGCAGCAGGTGCGGGTGCCGCTGCGGGCGCAGGTGCCTGGGTGGCGGGCGCATCGGCGGGTTTGTCGGAGCAGGCGGCAAGCAGCGCGAGGCTGGCGGCGGCAAACAGGGCAGCGGTGCGGTGGGGCAGGGCGTTCATGTGGCGGCTCTTGAGTGAACAGGGTGGTTGGGAAGGATGCGGGTTTACACGCCTTGCTTCAGACTGGCTTCGATGAAGGCGTCCAGGTCGCCATCGAGCACTTTCTGCGTGTTGCTGATTTCCACGCCGGTGCGCAAGTCCTTGATGCGGCTGTTGTCCAGCACGTAGCTGCGGATCTGGTGGCCCCAGCCGACGTCGGTCTTGCTGTCTTCGAGCTTTTGCTGCTCTTCCATGCGCTTGCGCATCTCGTGGTCGTACAGGCGGCTGCGCAGGCGCCGCCAGGCCACGTCGCGGTTGGAGTGCTGGCTGCGGCTGTCCTGGCACTGCACGACGATGCCGGTGGGCATGTGCGTCAGGCGCACGGCCGAATCGGTCTTGTTGATGTGCTGGCCGCCTGCGCCTGAGGCACGGTAGGTGTCGGTGCGCACGTCGGCGGGGTTGATCTCGATTTCGATCGAGTCGTCGATTTCGGGGTAGACGAAGATGGACGCGAACGAGGTGTGCCGCCCGCCGGATGAATCAAAAGGCGACTTGCGCACCAGCCGGTGCACGCCGGTTTCGGTGCGCAGCAGGCCAAAGGCGTATTCGCCTTCGATCTTGATGGTGGCACCCTTGATGCCGGCGGTTTCGCCCGGGGTTTCGTCTTCGATGTCGGTCTTGAAGCCCTTGCGCTCGGCGTATTTCAGGTACTGGCGCAGCAGCATGCTGGCCCAGTCCTGCGCCTCGGTGCCGCCTGCGCCGGCCTGGATGTCGATGAAGCAGTTGTTCGGGTCGGCCGGCTGGTTGAACATGCGGCGGAACTCCAGCGCCTGCACGGTTTGCGCCAGCCGCGCGGCGTCGTCGGCAATGGCTTGCAGGCCGGCTTCGTCGCCTTCTTCGCGGCTCATCTCGAACAGCTCGGCGTTGTCGGCCAGGCCGGTGGTGAGCTCGTCCAGCGTGACCACCACGCCGTCGAGGGCTTTTTTCTCCTTGCCCAGCTCCTGCGCTTTCTTGGGGTCGTTCCAGACGCCGGGGTCTTCCAGTGCGGCGTTGACGGTTCTCAGGCGTTCGGCTTTTTCAGGGTAGTCAAAGATACCCCCGTAGCGCGTCGGTGCGCGCACGAAGGTCGTCGATCTGGCTGCCAATCTGGTTGATGCGTTCTGCGTCCATGGTGCTTTTTTCAGGAAGAGGGTGTGTCGGGGAACGGCGCGGGGCCATCCGGTGGCCGCGCGTGGGCGAAAAACGCAAATTTTCGCATGGCCGTTCGCCCGCGCCCGGCGCGGATAATGCCGCCCATCTTGAGCACAGCCGAACCCTCTCTCAGCGAAGTCAACCTGTCCGAAATGGACGGCATCCGCTACCTGCACCTGGGCACCGAATGGGTGCAGGGCAGCATGCGCATCAGCGCGCCCTTCGATATCGACCTGGAATACGTGCAGCGCATGATGGCCTGGCTGCTGTTTGCCGCGCCGGATGCTGTGGCCGGGGGGCACGCGATGCAGCTGGGCCTGGGCGCAGGTGCCATCACCAAGTTTTGCTACAAAAAACTGCGCATGACCTGCACGGCCATCGAGATCAACCCGCGTGTGGCCGATGTGTGCCGCGCCTGGCTGCGCCTGCCGCCCGATGGCGAGCGCCTGCGCGTGGTGATGGCCGATGCGGCTGCCGAAATCCGCCGCGCCGAATGGCTGGGCACGGTGGATGCGCTGGCCGTTGACTTGTACGACCAGGACGCCGCCGCGCCCGTGCTCGACAGCCCCGACTTCTACGCCGACTGCCGCCATGTGCTGACCGACGGCGGCTGCATGACGGTGAACCTGTTTGGCCGCTCGGCCAGCTTTGAGCGCAGCGTGCAAAGCATTGCCGCCGCCTTCGGCCCGCGCGCGGTGTGGCAGTTCAAGCCCACGCGCGAGGGCAACGCGGTGGTGCTGGCGCAGCGCACGCCCACGCGCCCCAAGCGCGATGCGCTGCAAGCGCGCGCCGAGGTAATCGAGGCGCGCTGGGGCCTGCCCGCGCGCAAGTGGCTCAAGGTGTTCAAGCCCATCGAGCGTTGAGCCGCACCGCCCAAGGATTTGCCAAGACCATGAAACCCAAGACCCGCCCCGCGCCGCTGGCACCCGCCTTCCAGTACCACGGCCCCGTGCAGTGGCACTACCTGGTGGAGTGGATGCAGGAAGACGGCGTCATCACTGCCGAAGAAGCGGCGCGCACCATTGCCCGCTGCGCTTCTGCCGAAAGCGCGCAAACCGCGCTGGTGCGCCTGGCCGCCGTGGGCGTGCAGCGCGCGGTGGACGGCCAGCCGATGGACGTGGAGCAGCTCACCCAATACCTGGCGCGCCGCGCCGAGCTGGACTACCTGCGCATCGACCCGCTGAAGGTGGACGCGGGCAAGGTGGCCGACGCGATGAGCGCTGCCTATGCCGAGCGCCACAAGATCCTGCCCGTGCAGGTGACGGCTGCCGAGGTGGTGGTGGCCACCAGCGAGCCTTTCATCACCGACTGGGTGAGCGAGGTGGAGCGCCAGTCGCGCCGCAGCGTGCGCCGCGTGGTGGCCAACCCGGTGGAGATCAAGCGCTACACGGCCGAGTTTTTCGCGCTGGCCAAATCGGTGCGCGCCGCCGTCAAGAGCGGCGGCACGGCGGCAGCCACCAGCTTCGAGCAACTGGTGGAGCTGGGCAAGACCGGCAAGCAGCTCGACGCCAACGACCAGGGCGTGATCCAGGTGGTTGACTGGCTGTGGCAATACGCCTTCGACCAGCGCGCCAGCGACATCCACCTGGAGCCGCGGCGCGAGCAGGGCGTCATCCGCTTTCGCATCGACGGCGTGCTGCACCCCGTCTACCAGGTGCCGCCCGGCGTGATGAACGCCATCACCGCCCGCGTCAAGCTGCTGGGCCGCATGGACGTGGTGGAAAAGCGCCGCCCGCAGGATGGCCGCATCAAGACCCGCAGCCCCGGCGGCGACGAGATCGAGATGCGCCTGTCAACCCTGCCCACCGCCTTCGGCGAAAAGCTGGTCATGCGCATCTTCGACCCCGACACGGCGGTGAAAGACCTGAGCGCACTCGGCTTCACCCCGCACGACGCCGCCCGCTGGGAGCAAATGGTGCAGCGCCCGCACGGCATCATCCTCGTCACCGGCCCCACCGGCAGCGGCAAGACCACCACGCTTTATTCCACCCTGCGCCGCGTGGCCACCGAAGAAGTCAACGTTAGCACCATCGAAGACCCCATCGAACGCATCGACCCCGCGCTGAACCAGACCCAGGTGCAGCCCCAGCTCGACTTCAGCTTTGCCGAAGGCGTGCGCGCGCTGATGCGGCAAGACCCCGACATCATCATGATCGGCGAGATACGCGATTTGCAAACGGCTGAGATGGCCGTGCAGGCCGCGCTCACCGGCCACCTCGTCTTCAGCACCCTGCACACCAACGACGCGCCCAGCGCCCTCACGCGGCTGATGGAGCTGGGCGTGCCCGCCTACTTGCTCAACGCCACCATCCTCGGCGTGCTCGCCCAGCGCCTGGTGCGCACCCTGTGCCCCGCCTGCAAACAGCCCGGCGAAACCGGCGCCACCGAACAGCTTGCCGAAGCCGTCAAACCCTGGAAGATCAACAGCGGCCACTACCGCCCCTACCGTCCCGTCGGCTGTGTCGATTGCCGCATGACCGGCTACCGTGGCCGCATGGGCATCTACGAGCTGCTCACGGTGAGCGAAGCCTTCAAGGAAAAAGTGCACGCCGGCACCGACATGGCCCCCTTGCGCAAACAAGCCGTGGCCGACGGCATGCGCCCCCTGCGCCTGGCCGGTGCCATGCGCGCCGCCGAAGGGCTGACCACACTGGAAGAAGTGATAGCGGCCACGCCGCCGTTGACTTGAGCCTGGTTGGCAGCCTATTGATAAAAAGTGAGCTTCTTGCGTACGTTTTAATTTATTTTCAGGTGTTTTTGTATTTAAAAATGTTTTATAACGTACGCAAGCAGCTCACTTTTTAAGTATTTCACCATTCCCCTGTCTCTTTCGCGTCCTTCGCGAATCCTTTGCGTTCTTGGCATGAGGCAGTTTGGCTGTCCTGCTGCTCCCCGACCTCGACAATCCGCCCCCGCCAAAAGCCTCTTCGCCCTCGCATCGCATGCCTTCGCCGCACCCCCTTGCTGCCGATATCCGCCCCACACCGCTGGCCGCCGCCACCGTGACAGAGGCGGTGCAGCGCATCGAGTCAGCCGGCCCGCTGGACGATGCTGCCGAGCTGCGCCAGGCCTTTCACACCCAAGCCACGCGCGCCGCGCAAGTGCAGGCGCGCGCCTGGCTGCTGGGCGAGCGGCTGGGCCTGCCGCATGAGCTGGCGCGCTGGCGGCAGGTGGGCTGGCTGGTGGCGGGTGCGTTGGCGCTGCTGGCGGCGCTGTCGGCCCTGGGGCTGGCGCGTGCGGTGCTGGGCGAGGCGCGCAGCATCAACGCCGTGGCGGCGTTTGTCAGCTTGCTGGGGCTGCACGCGCTGACGCTGGCTGTGTGGCTGGGGGCGCTGCTGCTGCCCGGTGGCGGCGCGCGCGGCACGCTGCTGGGGCGCTGGACGCTGTCGCTGGCCGCGCGCCTGCCGCTGGACAAGGGGCCGCACGCGCTCACGCTGCTGACCGCGTTCACCGCGCTGCTGCGCCGCCACCGGCTGCTGGGTTGGCTCACCGGGGCCATCAGCCACACGGTGTGGGCGCTGGCCTTTGTGCTGGTGCTGGCGGTGCTGGCGTTCAGCTTTGCCTTTCACACCTATGCGCTGACGTGGGAGACGACCATTCTCAGCGCCGGGTTCTTTCAGTGTTTTGTGCAGCTCACGGGCGCGCTGCCTGCGCTGCTGGGCTTTGCCGTGCCCGATGCCGCCGCCGTGCAAGCGGTGGGCAGCGCTGCGGTGGGCGAAGCTGCCAGCCACCAGCGCGCCTGGGCCTGGTGGCTGCTGGGCTGCGTGGTGGTCTATGGCCTGCTGCCGCGCGTGGCGCTGGCGGCGCTGTGCCACTGGCGCTGGCGCGCCGGCATGCAGCGGCTGGCGCAGGTGGACATGGGCGACCCGCAGGTGCGCCGCCTGGTCGCCCGGCTGGATGCGCTGGAGCCCCCGCCCCAGGTGATCGACCCCGAGCAGCGCCCCGCCGCCCACGCCGCACCCGCGCTGCCGCACCTTCCCCCCGGTGCGCCGGGCACGCTGGCCCTCATCGGCTTCGAGCTGCCACCTGAATCGCCCTGGCCGCCGCACGGGCTGCACGCAGCCCCCACCTGGGCCGAACGCATCGCCGGCAGCACCGCCGAACGCGATGCCGTGCTGGCCCGCCTGGCGCAGGCGCGGCCCGAATCGCTGCTGCTGGTGGTGCACGCCAGCGCCAGCCCCGACCGCGGCACGGCCCGCTTTCTGCGCCAGGCCACGCCGCAGGCCAGCCGCACGGGCTTGCTGCCCGCCGGTGCCGACACGCGTGAAGGGCAGGGCGCCCAGCGCTGGCGCGACTGGCTGACCGCCGAGGGCTTGGCCGTCACGCTGGTGGCCAGCCCACCCGAAGCCACTGCCTGGATCGCATCCGCATGACCGAGCCGCTGCACATCGCCATCGTCGGCCACACCAATGCCGGCAAAACCTCGCTGCTGCGCACGCTCACGCGCCAGGTGGACTTTGGCGAAGTGTCCGACCGCCCCGGCACCACGCGCCACGCCGAGGCGGTGGAGCTGCGGCTCAATGGCGCGGCAGCCGTGCGCTTCATCGACACGCCGGGGCTCGAAGACTCGGTGGCGCTGCTCGACTTTCTGGGCCGCCTGCCGGGCGACTCGCGCCCCGCGCGGGTGCGCGCCTTCCTGAGCGGGCCCGAGGCGCGCGAAGCCTTCGAGCAAGAGGCCAAGGTGCTGCGCGCGCTGATCGACAAGGCCGACGCTGCCATGCTCGTCATCGACACGCGCGAGAGCGTGCTGCCCAAGTTCCGCGCCGAGATCGAGGCGCTCACCTGGTGCGCCAAGCCCGTCATGCCCGTGCTCAACTTCGTGCGCGACGCGGGCAGCCGCCATGCCGAATGGCACCAGGCGCTGCTGGAGGCCAATCTGCACGCGCGGGTCGAGTTCGACGTGGTGGCACCCTTCATCGGCTCCGAGCAGCGGCTGTATGGCGACCTGGCCACGCTGCTGCCCGCGCGCCGCGCGCAGCTGCAAGACATCACCTACGCACTGGCGCGCGAAGCCCGCGAGCGCCGCCAGGCCGCCTGCCGCGCCATCGCCAGCGGCCTGATCGACGTGGCCGCCATGCGCCGCGCGCTGCCCGCGCAAGACTTTGCCGACCCTGACCGGCAAGCCGACTTCGTGCGCGCCTTCCAGGCCGACGTGCGCCAGCACGCCCGCCGCGCGGTAGACGAGCTGCTGGCCGTGTTCGCCTTTCGCCCCCAGGACGCCGAGCTGGCCGATCTGCCCCAGCTCGATGGCCGCTGGGAAGACGACTTGTTCAACCCCGAGCTGCTGAAAGCCGCCGGCAAAAGGCTGGGCATGGGCGCGATGATTGGTGCGGGCATTGGCGCGGTGGCCGACGTGGCGCTGGCGGGCCTGTCGCTGGGCGCGGCGGCCACGCTGGGTGCCACCATCGGCGGCGCGGCATCGGGCGGCTGGCGGCCACTGTGGCGCAAGCTGGAAAACCGTCTGAACGGTGTGCAGGAAATCACCGTGGAAGACCCGGTGCTGCTGCTGCTGGCGGGCCACCTGCTCGATCTGGCCCGCGCGCTGGCGCAGCGCGGCCATGCCGCCCAGACCCGCCTGCGCGTGGCGGGCACTGCCGACGACGACACGCTGCGCACCGTGCCCGCGCAACTGGGCCCCGCCCGCAGCCACCCGGACTGGGAGCGCCCCCTGTCCACGGGTGCAACCTTGCGCTGGCCCACGTTCGGCCCCGACGAAGGCCGAAGCGCGCTCGAAGCGGCCATCGCGCGCGACTTGCTCGCCTGCTTTGCGCCCGAGGCCTGAGCCGTGTCATGCTGCGCGCTTCGTGGGCCAGGCACGACAGCCGCAGCGGCATTCCTCGCCTGGCGGGCGTCTTGCGCGGCTTGCCGCTTGACAAGCGCGCCCGACGCGGCAGACTTGCCAGCACCTGACGCCGCTCCATCCCTTGTGCGGTGCCACTTTTTCTGACTGCACGCACACCATGAAAAAAACCCTCACCCTCCTCGCCACCCTGACCCTTGCCGCCGGTGCCCAGGCCGCCTGCTACACCGTGCTGAACGCCAAGGGTGAGGTCGTCTCCGAAAGCCCCAACCCGCCGGTGGACATGTCCTACCAGCTGCACCAGACCGTGCCCTACAAGTTCGGCCAGGGTGCCACCCTGGTGTTCGGCATCGCCGACGCAGCCTGCGGCGAAGAGGTGGACACCTATTACGACCTGTACCCGCAGCGCGTGTCCTACCAGGACAACCGCCGCACCCGCAGCCGCGCCGGCATGCGCGCGCCGCGCCGCGACCGCGAGTGAAGCCTCGGCACCACAACCGTGTGACCCACAAAAAAGGGGCCTGCCAAGGCCCCTTTTTTGCGTCCGCGCCGTGCATGCGGCCCGTCAGCGCAGAAACGGCATCTGCGTGAACGCCTGCAGCACGGCCACGTTGACCAGATCGACGAAGAACGCGCCCACCATGGGCACGATCAGGAAGGCCTTGTAGGACGGGCCGTAGCGGTCGGTGATGGCCTGCATGTTGGCAATGGCCGTGGGCGTGGCCCCCATGCCGAAGCCGCAGTGCCCGGCGGCCAGCACGGCGGCGTCGTAGTCGCTGCCCATCACCTTGAAGGTGACGAAGACCGCATACAGCATCATCACCACCGTCTGCACGGCCAGAATCACCATCACCGGCAGCGCCAGCGCCGTCAGCTCCCACAGCCGCAGCGACAGCAGCGCCATCGCGAGAAACAGCGACAGTGAAGCGTTGCCGAACACGTCGATGGCGCGGTCGAACATGTCGAACTTGAAAAAATGCGTGAGCACGTTGCGGATGATGACCCCGCCGCCCAGTGCCCACACGAAGGTGGGCAACTCCAGCACAGAGCCCTTGGTGGCGGTGCTCATCAGTCCCGCAAAGGCCATGCAGCCTGCAAACAGGGCCAGCGTCTCGATGGTGGACGAGGCGGTGATGAGGCGAATCTCGTCCGGCTTGTCGAACATGGCGTCGTTGCGGCGGTCGTCGGTTTCGGTGTGTTGCGTGCTGTAGAGCGACTGCGCGCTGGCCACCGCCTCGATGGCGGTGCGTGGCCTTTGCGGCAGGCGTTCGCGGTGCAGCTTCTTGATCAGGTGCTTGGCCACCGGCCCGCCAATCAGCCCGCCCGCCACCAGCCCGAAGGTGGCCGCGGCAATGCCCAGCGTGGTGGCGCCCGTGATGCCATAGCGGTTTTCCAGCACAGGTCCCCATGCGCCCGCCGTGCCGTGGCCACCCGTCAGCGAGATGGAGCCGGTGACCAGGCCGATCAGCGGATCCAGCCCCAGCGCCGCCGCCATGCCTACGCCCACCACGTTTTGCAGCAGGATGAAGAAGGCCACCACCACCAGAAACACCGCCAGCGGCTTGCCGCCGGCCTTCAGGCGGGTGAAGTCGGCGCTCAAGCCGATGGACGAAAAGAACATCAGCATGAACGCCGTCTGCAACTGCTGCTGGAACTGGAACGTGAGGCCGAACAGCGCGTTCAGCAGCACCACGAGCGTGCCCGCCAGCAAGCCGCCCGCCACCGGCTCCGGAATGTTGAAGTCAGACAGGAACTTGACCTTGAGCACCAGATACCGCCCCAGCAGCAGCACCAGGGTGGCGAGGATCATGGTGTAGTAACCGTTCAGTTCGATTTGCATGGCAGCAGCTGTGCTTGGGTGGATGGAATGCGAGGGTGGCGCCTATCCGCCCGCAGGCGCGCGGCCACGAAAAGGCGAGCGACCGTCCAGGTGGTCCAGATAGTTGGCGACACCCGCCGATTCTCGCGCCAGAAAGCGCTGCACCGCGTCGGAAAACGCCGGGTGTGCCAGCCAATGGCTGCTGTGCGTGGGCGTGGGCAGCAGCGCGCGGGCCATCTTGTGCTCGCCCTGCGCACCGCCTTCAAAGCGCGCCACGCCGTGGGTGATGCACCAGGCAATGGGCTGGTAATAGCACAGCTCGAAATGCAGGCTGTCCACCCGCTCCAGTGCGCCCCAGTAGCGGCCCCAGGCGGCAGAATTTTGATTAAAAACGGTGTTTTCGCCCGTATTAATTACGCTAACAGCTATCAAACTTGATGCGATCGGCGCACCATCGCGCTCGGCGACGAACAGCACCCAGTGCTCGGCCATGCCGCTTGCCATGCGCGCGAAAAAGTCGGCCGACAGATAGGGCGCGTTGCCGTGTTCCAGGTAGGTGCGTTCGTAGCAGCGGTAGAAAAAAGCCCAGTCCTCGGGCGTGATGGCCGCGCCCTGGACGTGGCGCACGGTCACGCCAGCGTCAGCCACCTTGCGCCGCTCCTGCCGGATCTTCTTGCGCTTGTCCTGCGCGAGCGCGGCCAGAAAGTCGTCAAACCCCGCAAACGGCAGGCCGCTGGCCGGGTGGTGGTTGCGCCAGTGAAACTGCAGCTGCTCGCGCGGCATCAGCTGCGCCTTGGCGCAGGCGGCCTGGTCGGCAGCGTCGCCAAACAGCACATGCAGCGAGGACAGGCCGTGCTGCTCGCCAAAGCCGACGAGCGCCTGCACCAGCGCCGCGCGCGCGGCCTCGTCCCGCGCCAGCAGGCGCGAGCCGGGCACCGGCGTGAAAGGCACGGCCACCAGCGCCTTGGGGTAGTAGCACAGGCCGTGCTCGGCGTAGGCATTGGCCCAGGCCCAGTCAAACACGTATTCGCCATAGGAATGGCTCTTGACGTACAGCGGCGCGGCAGCCGCCAGTGCATCGCCGTCCCACAGCAGGCAGAAGCGCGGTGCCCACCCGGTGGCAGGCACGGCGCTGCCGCTGGCGTGCAACGCCGCCAGGTAGGCGTGGCGCATGAAAGGCGTGGGCTGCGCCTGGCGCGCCAGCAGCGCGTCCCAGGCGGCGGCGTCGACGGCGGTGGGGTCTGTGTGAAAGGTGGCGCGAAACATCGATTCATGTGGCGTGCAGGCGCGGCGAGTATGCCCCGCGCCGCGTTATGCTGCCGCCCCATGCCGCATACGTTTCGCTTTCTCGCTGCTTCGTTTTTGTGCATGGGTCTGCTGGCCACGTCTGGCGTGCAGGCGCAGGCCCGGCGTGGCGCGCAAACGGCCCAGCCCTGCGTGGACTACGCCTATACCGGCTACGGCCCCACCGGGCCGAAAGGCGAATGGGAGGTCGACCTGACCTGGCAGCGCCGCGTGCGCGCCGAAGCCTCGCCCGCGGGCTGCCTGCGCTACGTGCTGCGCGCCGCACCGCGCGAAGGCGCGTTCGACAGCCTGGAGCCGGTGCCGCTGGGCGGCAGCGTGACAGGCTTCGTGGGCACGCGGGACGATCGGCAGTGGCTGTTCGATCCCTTCGGGCGGCGCCTGCTGGACGAAGCCTTCAACGGCGGCGTCGAGATCGCCTACACAGGCGGGCCGTTGACGGATGACCACTTGCCTGCGGCGCTCACGCTCAAGGCGGGCAAAGGCCGCTACACCTATCTGCGTGTGCAGAACGGGCGCATGGTGGCGCGTGCGCCGCACGGGTACACCCTGCAGTCCAGCAGCACCCCGCTGGGTGGGCAGCACCGTCCGGTCAATTTCGGCGCGTTCAAGCGGGTGGCCACACAGGAGGGCCGCGTCGAAGCCGTGGGCTTGATCGACCTGCGCAGCCTGCGCGAAGTGGTGCCCCCGCGCTACGCCGATGTGGGCGTGCTCGCCGAAGGCGAGGAGCGAAAGCCCTGGCTGCTGTTTGGCCAGCGCGGCGCGGCGGGAGGTGAACGCATCGACTTTTTCAAGCCCACGGGCGAGCCGGTGGCGCTGCCCGCAGCGCGGCACCTGGATCTGGTCACCGAGTTTGGCAGCCCGCTGCGGGTGCGCTACATGATGCTGCGCGACGCCGAGCGCGCCGGCTGCATCTACATCGACCGCCAGTTCAAACCCATGCTGCCGGAGACCGTGCCCGTGCCGCCCGGCCACCCCTGCCCGGTGCTCAGCGAAGACGAGCCGCTGCGCCTGACCAGCGCCAGCGGCCATGTGCACCGCTACCGCTACCAGGCGGCCAGCGGGCTCACGCCCCTTGGCCCGCCCGTGCCCGGCGCGCTGGTGGCGGGGCACCGCGGGCGCTTCGTGGTGCGCGAGCTGCTTGCCTCTGAGCAGGCGCTGCCTGTCGCGCCTGTGGATGCACCCATCGACACACCCGCCGCCGGGGCTGCGGCAGCCGCTGCGGCGGCGGCCACCGGCGGTGCCGCGCTGCCTGCGCCGCCCGTGGATGCCGCAGAGCGCGCGCTGGCCGAAGCCGCCGCTGCTGCCGAATCCGCTGCCCGGCGCGACGCCGCCCGCGAAACCCCCATGCTGCCGACCGAGCCGCCTGCGGGCACGCCCGTGCGCTACCGCATCTACCACGACGACGGCACGCCCGTGCCTGCCGATGCAGGCGCAGCGCCAGGCTTTGACGGCTTCGAGAACCTGGGCTGCGGCGTCTGGCGCGTGCAGCGCGAAGGCCAGTGGTACCAGATCGACGCGCAGGGCCAGCTCGGCACCCATTTCACCTACCCCTTCAGCTGCTGAAAGGCGCGCCCACCATGAGCCTCACGGTCTGCATCGCGCAACTGAACCTTGTCGTGGGCGACATGCCCGGCAATGCGCGCAAGATCATCGACGCGGCCCGCACCGCCCACGCGCAGGGCGCGCGGCTGCTGCTCACGCCCGAGCTGTCCCTCTGCGGCTACATGCCCGAAGACGCGCTGCTGCGTCCGGCCTTCATCGCTGCCTGTGACGAAGCGGTGAAAACCGTGGCGCGCGAAACGGCGCATCTGGCCGACATGGCCATCGTGGTGGGCCACCCCGTGGGGCGCGACCAGCGCGGAAAGAGCCTGTCGGTCATCCGCCGCACCAACGCGGCCAGCGTCATCAGGGATGGCCGCGTGATCGAAACCTATGCCAAGCGCGAGCTGCCCAACTACCAGGTGTTCGACGAGCGGCGCTACTTCACCTCGGGGCAGGGCACCTGCGTGTTCGAGGCCGGCGGCATCAACGTCGGCCTGCTGATCTGCGAAGACGCCTGGTTTGACGAACCGGCCGAGCTGGCCAAAGAGGCGGGTGCCCAGCTGCTGGCCGTCATCAACGCCTCGCCTTTTCACGTGGGCAAGGGCTACGAGCGCGAGGCCATGATGATCGAGCGCGTGCGCGCCGTGGGCCTGCCGCTGGTCTATGCGCACCTGGTGGGCGGGCAGGACGAGGTGGTGTTCGAAGGCCAGTCGTTTGCCGTGAACGCGGACGCCACGCTGGCGGGTCGCGCGCCGAGCTTTGAAGAAAAACTGTTTTATGTCGAGGTACAGCGTACGCAAGAAGCTCTTGAATTAAGAGCAGACACCGCCCCCGCCCGCAGCAACGACGCCGACGAGTGGGACGCGCTGGTCATGGGCGTGCGCGACTACGTGCGCAAGAACGGCTTCAGCCAGGTGGCGCTGGGCCTGTCGGGCGGCATCGACTCGGCGCTGGTGCTGGCCATTGCCGTCGATGCGCTGGGCGCAGCCAACGTGCGCGCCGTGATGATGCCCAGCCCCTACACCGCCGGCATCAGCCTGCAAGACGCGCGCGAGATGGCGCAGCGCCTGGGCGTGGCCTACGACGAAGTGTCCATCCTGCCCGCGTTCGAGGCGCTCAAGGCGTCGCTTGCGCCCCTGTTTGGCGGCAAGCCCGAAGACACCACCGAAGAAAACATCCAGGCCCGTATCCGCGGCGTGATGCTGATGGCGCTGTCCAACAAGCTGGGCCACATGATTCTCACAACCGGCAACAAGAGCGAATACGCCGTGGGCTACTGCACGCTGTATGGCGACATGTGCGGCGGCTTTGCGCCCATCAAGGACGTGGTGAAAACCCGCGTGTTCGCCCTGGCGCGCTGGCGCAACGCGCACGACCCCTTCGGCACCGGGGCCAGCCCCATTCCCGAGCGCATCATCACCCGCCCCCCCAGCGCCGAGCTGCGCGAAGACCAGACCGACCAGGACAGCCTGCCGCCCTACGAGGTGCTGGACGCCATCATCGCCCGCTACATGGAAAACGACGCCAGCGTGGCCGAGCTGGTGGCCGAAGGCTTTGCGCCCGCCGATGTGGAGCAGGTCACGCGCCTGATCAAGCTCAACGAATACAAGCGCCAGCAGGCCGCACCCGGCACGCGGGTCACCCACCGCGCCTTCGGCAAGGACTGGCGTTATCCTATAACCCATGCATTCAGGGCTTGAAGCTCTTTGTTTTGTAGCTTTTGGCGCTTTTCCCACAACGGAAAACGCCTGATTCAGTATCAACTTTGCACAGGAACCACGCAATGAAGCAAATCACCGCCGTCATCAAGCCCTTCAAGCTCGAAGAGGTGCGCGAGGGCCTGGCCGAGGTCGGCGTCGCCGGTCTGACGGTGACCGAGGTCAAGGGCTTTGGCCGCCAGAAGGGCCACACCGAGCTGTACCGCGGCGCCGAATACGTGGTCGACTTTCTGCCCAAGGTGAAGATCGAGGTGGTGGTGGCCGACGACGTGGTCGAAACCTGCGTGGACGCCATCATCAAGGCCGCCCGCACCGGCAAGATCGGCGACGGCAAGATTTTCGTCACCCCCGTCGACCGCGTGGTGCGCATCCGCACCGGCGAGGAGGACGACGCGGCGGTCTGACCGCACCCGCGTCCCGTTCGCCCGCTCTCCACCAGCCCGCCCGGCAGTGCGCCCGGCGGGCTTTTTCGTGGACGCACAGACGCGAAAGCGACAAAAAGTCTTACTCATGAAGAAAATATGTACACAAAATAAATACAATCCGCGCGACAAGAAGTCCCTGAAGACGGCATGCGTCCGCTCAAGTGGGAACACGGTAGGGAGCGATTGCCCAACTGTTTTTTTACCCACTAGAGGCTGCATGCACACTGATTCACACCACACTTTGACGCGCCGCCGTGTGCTGGCGCGCGCACTGGCGGCCACGGGCGCCGCTGCTGGCGTTCTGGGGCTTGCCCCGCGTGCCTTCGCGCAGGGCGCCGGCACCAGCCGGCTGAAGATCGGGCTCATGCTGCCTTACTCCGGCACCTTCGCGCGCCTGGGCGAAGCCATTGAAAACGGCATGCGCATGGCGCTGGCCGAATCGGGTGGACGCCTGGCCGGGCGCGAGCTGCAATGGGTCAAGCTCGACGACGAGTCCGACCCCGCCAAGGCCGAGGCCAATGCCACGCGCCTGGTGGCGCAGGACAAGGTGGACGTGCTCGTGGGCACGGTGCACTCCGGCGTGCAGATGGGCATCCAGAAAGTGGCGCGCGCTTCGGGCGTGCTCAGCCTCATTCCCAATGCGGGCGTACACGCCGCCACGCGCGAGATGTGCGCACCCAACGTGTTTCGCACCAGCTTCTCCAACGCGCAGCCCACGCTGGCGCTGGGCCGCGCCATGATCGAGCGCAGGGCCCGCCGCACCGTGTGGGTGGCCTGGGACTATCCGGCAGGCAGCGAGGCGCTGGAGGGCTTTCGTACCGGCTACACCGAAGCGGGTGGCCAGATCGTGCAGACCTTGAAGCTGCCTTTTCCCAGCACCGATTTCAAGCCTCTGCTGGACGAGATCGCCCGCATCCGCCCCGATGCCGTGGCCTGCTTTTTTGCCGGCGGGGGCGCGGCCAAGTTCATCCAGGACTACGCCGCTGCCGGGCTGCGGCACCGCATTCCACTGTACGGCTCGGGCTTTCTCACCGAAGGCGTGCTCGACAACCCGGCCGTGGGCGGCCTGGCGGACGGCATCGTCACCACGCTGCACTACAGCAACCTGCTCACCTCGGCGCGCAACGGCGAGTTTCGCTACACCTATGCGCGCACCTTCCGGCGCGAGCCCGACGTGTACGCCATGCAGGGCTTTGACACCGGGCTGCTGCTGCGCCAGGGCGTGGAAGCGGTGCAGGGCGACGTGCAGGGCAAGCGCGATGCGCTGCATGCCGCGCTGGGGGCCGCCCAGATCGACAGCCCGCGTGGCCCCTGGCGGATGGGCCGTGCGCACAACCCCGTGCAGGACATCTACCTGCGCGCCGTCTCCGGCAGCGAAAACCGCGTCATCGGCGTGGCCGCGAAGGCGCTGGAGGATGTGGGCACGGGCTGCAGGCTCGGGTGATCTCCCTGAGCCACCTTCGGCGCCGTGCATGACACCCCCGCCGCCTTGCGCCCTGGCTCCGTTCGGCTGGCTGCTGCGCTTGGCGCCAGTGTGCTGGCGCTGATGGTCTGCTCGCCCCGGGTGTGGGCAGCGCAGAGCTGCGAGCGGCACATCGCCGGCGTCAACCACGTCATCGCCGGCATGTTCAGGCGGGAGCCCGGCGCGGTGTTGGAAGTGACGGGTTTCCCGTTGATCGGATCGGGCCGAAGGCTGGCCTATGCACATTGCCCGGTGACCGACGTCGATGGCCTTGAAATGGTCATGTGCAACGCCGGTGTGCTCGAGCGGCAGGGCAGCGTGCTGCTGCCTGCCGAGCCCTTCGGCCTGGAGGGCTGCACCGCTGGCAAAGAGCAGGGGAAGGACTGCCCGGACTTCACCGCCGAGGGCTTCAGTTTCAACAACGCCGGGCAATTGGCGGCACTTCTGAAACGCAACCGGCACCGCCTTTGTGCGCGGTTCGGGAAAGAGCCGGTCGTGGCGCTGGCTTCGGTTCCCACACCGGGCAAGGGTGAACAGGGCCTGGATGGCGGTACCTTCTTCGAGATCATGCCCAGCTGTGCGGCACTGGGTGCGGATGCGGATGCGCGCTGCGCTGCGGCGCTCCAGGCCGCACAGGGCAAGGCCGCAGGCGTCACCTGGGTGACCGCAGGCAGCGTCCGGATGGTCTGTGCCGTGGCCTTCAACGGCGCCTTGCTGGCCTGCGCCATGCCGAGCCAGGGTGCCGGCCCGCAGCCCGGCGCAGCGCAGGGCGGCTGACATTTCGATGGAGACGGGCTGCTGCCAACCTGCCCTTGTTCCCGTACCGGCCCCAGGCGCGCAGCCGCCGTCCCGTGGGTGACAGACGGGCGGCTGGCGGGCACGCAGCATGGCGGCGCGACCATACATACCCCCCACCCACAGGAGACAACGCCCCATGCGCCCGCACGAGAAGTTCTGGCCTGCCCGCCTGCCGCAGGCCATCACGCCGCCCGCCACTTCGCTGTGGTTCAACCTGGAAGTCAGCGCCGCGCGCTACCCAGGCAAGCCCGCGCTGGTGTTCTTTGGCCGCGTGCTGACCTATGCCGAGCTGAAAAGCGGGGCCGAGCGGCTGGCCGCGCACCTGCAATCGCTGGGCGTGCAAAAAGGCGACCGCGTGCTGCTCGACATGCAGAACTGCCCGCAGCTGGTGCTGGCGCACTTCGCCATCCTGCGCGCCGACGCGGTGGTGGTGCCCGTCAACCCGATGAACCGGGCCGAAGAGCTGAAGCACTACATCACCGACGCCGACGCCAAGGTCGCCCTCACCACCGGCGAGCTGGCGCCTGAGCTGGCCGCCGCCAGCAACGCGCTGCCCGAAGGCCAGCGCCTGGCGCACCTCATCGTCACGCAATACACCGACGCGTTCGACGCCGCCATCACCGGCGACGACGCCCCGCCCGAGGCCTGGCGCGACTGGCTGCTCACGCGCCACGCGCTGCCCACGCTCGCAGGCGGGCAGGTACACGACTGGGTGGACGCGCTGGCCAGCACCCACCCGCTGGCTGCGCACACCGCCAGCCCGCAAGACCTGAGCGTGCTGCCCTACACCAGCGGCACCACCGGCCTGCCCAAGGGCTGCATGCACACGCATGCATCCATCATGCACAACGCCGTGGCTTGCAGCATGTGGGGCGCGGGCACCAGCCAGACCGTGGCGCTGGTGGTGGTGCCCATGTTCCACATCACGGGCATGGTGGCGGTGATGCACACGCAGGTGTACCTGGGCGCCACCGGCGTGCTCATGCCGCGCTGGGACCGCGAGCTGGCCGGGCGGCTGATCTCGCGCTGGAAGGTCACCGCCTTCACCAACATCCCCACCATGGTCATCGACCTGCTGGCCAGTCCCAACTTCGCCAGCTTCGACCTCACCAGCCTGAAAACCATCAACGGCGGCGGCGCGGCCATGCCGCAGGCCGTGGCCCAGCGCCTGCTGGACGTGTATGGCCTGGCCTATTGCGAGGGCTACGGCCTGACCGAAACCGCCGCGCCCTCGCACCAGAACCCCATCGACCGCCCCAAGCAGCAGTGCCTGGGCATTCCCTTCATGAGCACCGACGCACGTGTGGTCGACCCCGAAACGCTGCAAGAGCTGCCGCCGGGCGAGCAGGGCGAGATCGTCATCAGCGGGCCCGAGGTCTTCAGCGGCTACTGGAAGCGCCCCGAGGCGACCGCGGCGGCGTTTTTCGAGCTGGACGGCAAGCGCTTTTTCCGCTCGGGCGATCTGGGCCACATGGACGAGGAGGGCTACTTCTTCCTCACCGACCGCCTGAAACGCATGATCAATGCCTCAGGCTTCAAGGTCTGGCCCGCCGAGGTGGAGTCGCTCATGTACCGCCACCCGGCCATTCAGGAGGCCTGCATCATCGCCACCCGCGACGATTACCGGGGCGAATCCGTCAAGGCCGTGGTGGTGCTTCGCCCCGGCCAGCAAGGCCAGGTGAGCGAGCAGGACATCATCGACTGGTGCCGCGAAAACATGGCCGTCTACAAAACGCCGCGCGTGGTGCAGTTTGCCGACGCGCTGCCCAAAAGCGGCAGCGGCAAGGTCATGTGGCGCAAGCTGCAAGAGGCGGAGGCAGGGCAGGGCTGAGGTGGCTTGAGCCGCAAACCCCCAACAGCCGAACGCAGAGGACGCAGAGACCACGCAGAGAGCGCAGAGGAAAACCCAAAAAAAAGAGCTGTTCCCTCTGCGTCCTCTGCGAATCCTCTGCGCCCTCTGCGTTCGGCTGCTGGATTGCTTGCATAAACAAAACAGGAGCTTCTTGCGTACGGTTTAAAACGATTTCAGGTGAAAAAGAATCTGAAATCGTTTTAAACCGTACGCAAGCAGCTCCTGTTTTCAATGCTTTACTTCATGGGCCGTGTGTCGCGCGGCGTTTCGTTCATCTTGCGCAGAAAAAAGCGCACGAACCAGACGGCCATCAAGAGCATGAAGACGATGCCCGAGATGCTCATCAGTCCGTAGTCGGTGCTGAACAGGTCTTGCCAGAGTTTCATGGCGCGTGGCTCCTTGCCAGGTCGTGGGACACAAGGCGCACTGTGGCGCAGCAGGCGTGCGTCGGCATTGACGTGACGCAAACACGGCGCGGCGTACTTTGGTTTGCGCCGCGCGCTTGATGTGCCTCAAGCGGCGGGCGGTGCGTCTGCGGACCTGGCTTGCCGGTCCGCCCGCTCGGCGGCGCGGCGGGCTTCGGCGTCGGGGCCCAGAAACTGCCCGGCCGTCACGCCCATCGACACGTAAATGCTCGTCACCCCTTCGATGCCCACATCGGCGGGCACTACCCAGTGCGCCGGCACGAACAGCAGCCCGCCTCCCACCGGCACCGGCGCGGTGGGCACCAGCACGCCCAGGTGGGGCTGCCCGCCCAGCAGCACCGGCTCGTGCGTGGTCAGCAGCGCCAGCACCACCGTGGTGGTTGCGGGCTTGCCCGGCTCGGCCGGGCCGCCAAAGTGCAGCCACACGGGGCTCATCGACTTCATGCCTTCTTCGCGCGGCTTGCTGAGCATGCCCACCAGGCGGTGCACCACGTCGTATACCGTGCGCACGACGGGGATGCGGCGCATCAGCGCCTGGATCATGCGGTCGACCCCGCGCTGCAAGCCCGCCTCCACCAGCAGGCCAAAGCTGTAGACCAGCGTCAGCACGATCAAGAGCCCCACCAGATAGCCCGACATGGTGGCGCCCGAGCCCACGCCAAACCCGATGCGCGTGAGCAGCGCGCCAAACATGCTCGTCGGTCCCAGCCATTCGGTGGCCAGCCGCGTGGCCCACACCAGCAGGAACAGCGTGGCCGTCAGCGGCAGCAGCGCCAGCATGCCGGTCAGCAGCGGGCGCAGGGGTTGAAAGCGTGGGAGGGTTTTTTTCATGGCGTGGCATTGTGCATGGACAAACCCCGCCAACGTATGCCATCACAGCGGCCGTGTGGGCGGCGGGGGCGGCACGTAAAGACTGTCAGACCAGGTGGCCAGCCACTGCGGCCTGAAGGCCACGAAGATGGCCGCCATCATGCCGGTCAAGAACGCATCGCCCCAGGCGATGAGCCAGCGCGCCACCAGCGCCAGGCCCGGCTCCACGTTGGTGATGAGCGAGTGCCCCGCCCACTGCGCCAGCGCCCCGGCGGCAAACATGCACACCGCCGTGCCCAGAAAGGCCCGCCCCAGGATGTAGACGAACAGGTTCTTCCACACCCAGCGGCGCAGCGCCATGCCCATGGCAAAGGCCAGCGTGGCGGGCACCACGCCCAGCCACAGCGCCATGCCCACCTGCTGCTCGAACGTCACCGGCGCAATCAGCCCCGTGACCAGCGCCACCACGCACAGCACCGGCACCGCCAGCGGCCAGCCCAGCACCAGCGCGATCAGGCATGCGCCCGACAGTTGCAGCCGCAGCGGCATCTGGTACAGCCAGGGCAGCGCCCACAGCCAGGGCGTGATGACCAGCGCCGCCAGCAGCGGCGAGACCAGCCCCGTATGTCCCAGCAGCCGCCAGGGCCGAAACGACAGCGCCAGGCCCAGCGCGGCGAGCACGGCGATCAGGTTCCAGGTGGGCGTGGTCATGGCGTGTGGGCGAGCGGGCAGGGCGCTTGCGCGCGCTGTCTATTGTGGTGCCTGCCGTCCGTGTAAGGACGGCGCATCGTCAGCCCGCAGGCGCAGCGGCAGCGGTTTCGTGCGTGTCGTGCGCGTGCGGGGTGCCCGAGCCGCAACTGTCGCCGCCGCAGCCGTGCAGCGCGTCAGCGGGCAGCGCGGCGGGGTTGGCGATGGTGCCGGTGGCGGGGTCAAAACCCACGCGCGCCAGGTGCATGGCCAGCGCCGCGTCCATGCTGTCGGCGTGCAGCGGAAACCAGGTGGCCAGCTCGCGCGCCATCTGCCGCACCGGGGCCACGTCGCCCGCCTGCGCCATTGCCAAGCCCTGCCGCATCACGTCCAGCACCATCTTGTGGTGCGTGGTGTGGCAGTTGGTGGCGGCAAAGCGCGTGGCCAGCATGTAGCGGTCTTCGTTGTCGAAGTGCGTTTGCGTGTGGTCGACCAGCATGCCCCAGCGCGCCAGCAGCGCGACGTCGTCCGGTGCTTGCTCGACATCGGCCAGCAGGGCCACAAACTCCTCATGCGTGCGGTCCATCGCGGGCACGCCCAGTTTCCATTCATCTGACCAGAGCAGCATGGGACTGAAGTTCCTGAAAAGGGCGCAGTGTGGGCGCGACCGTTGGCGGCGTCATTGACGCAGGTCATGCGCCTCGCGGCTATGCTTTGCGGCTTCGTTTTTTTTGATTGGCGCACACGTGTTTGTTCCTCCACTGGCCGAAGCCACGGCCTTCATGTCTGCCTTGCGCACGCAGGGCTTTGCCGTGCTGGACGCACGCAGCGTCTGCGCGCTGGCCGGTGTGCAGGCGGCGGGCCTGGCCCGCCTGGCCGCCGACTGGGCCGATCTGCCGCCCGACGAACACCTGAAAGACGGTGGCAAATACCGCCGCCGCCGCCACGCCAGCCTGGTCACGGCGGCAGACGGCACGCCCCAGCCCGTGCCGCATCGCGCCCACTGGCAGCCACTGCAATACAACGCGCTGCACGGCGGCATGCAGCGCTGGTTTGCGCCTGCGACTGCCACCACTGCCGCCCGATCCGAATGGCTGGCGCTGCCGCACTGGCTCGCGGGCGTGGCCAGCGCCTTGCGCGGCGTGCAGCCGTGGTTCATCGAATCGCACATGTTCCGCATCGACACCGCTGGCGGCATTGGCCGCCCCACGCCCGAAGGCGCGCACCGCGACGGCGTGGACCTGGTGGCCGTGTTTCTGGTGGCCCGCCACCAGCTGCGCGGCGGCGAAACGCGCGTGTTTGCGCTCGACGAGCCGCACGGGCTGCGCTTTACCCTCACCGAGCCGTGGAGCGTGCTGCTGATGGACGACAGCCGCGTGATGCACGAAACCACGCCCATCCAGCCCAAGCACCAGGGCCAGCACGGGCACCGCGACACGCTGGTCATCACCCTGCGCGCGGGCGGTTTTCTGGCCCCGTCGCATTGAGCCGCATCAAGCCACGCCCAGCGCAGCGGAGCACAATGGCCGTGCACACAACGAAAGGAGCGCACCCATGTTCAAGCACATCCTGGTCCCGGTGGACGGTTCTGAAACATCGCTGTCGGCCATCGACAAGGCGGTGGGGCTGGCCAAGGCCTTCGGCAGCCAGGTCACGGCCATCTACGTGATCGACCCCTATCCTTTCACCGGCATCGGCGCCGACTTTGCCTACGGGCAAGACCAGTACCTGGGCGCCGCCCGTGCCGAGGCCAATGCCGCCATTGGTGCCGTGACCGAGCGCATGCAGGCCGCAGGCGTGCCGGTCGAGGCGCGCGTGGTCGATTCGCACACCGCCTGGCGCGGCATTCTGGAAGCCGCCCAAGCCGTGGGTGCCGACCTCATCGTGATGGGCTCGCACGGCCGCCGGGGGCTGGAGAAACTGGTGCTGGGCAGCGTGGCCCAGCGCGTGCTGTCGAACGCCATGCTGCCCGTGCTGGTGGTGCGCGGCGGCGGCGACTAGTGTCGCGTCAAGCCTCAAATGTCGGTCTGCGCTTGCCCGCGACATCTGATGAATGGCCCGCGCCAGGCGGGCACCTGGTTCAAGAATCGGGTGCGCTGACGAAGGCCGCGCGCGTGGTGGCGGCGCGCTCGAAGCGCCGCGCCAGGCTGCCGCACACCAGTTCGCACAGCTCGTGCACCGCCGGGTCGCTGATGCGGTAATAAACGCTGTTGCCCCGGCCCTCGCGCGCCACCAGGCCCTGCGCTGCCATCTGGGCGAGATGGCGCGACACGTTGGCCACGCTGGAATCGACCAGCTGCGCGATCTCGCCCACGCTCATTTCGCCCGTGCCCAGCACGTTCAGGATGCGCAGGCGCGTGGCCTCCGACAGGGTTCGGAAATAGTTCGCCACATGCTCCAGCGCTTCGGGCGGTAGTTGCTTCATCGAGGCCAATGCACTCACCGGTGGAAGTGTTTCGGCAGGCAGTCTAACCGGCATGGCTTGGTGCTATTGTTTGCTATATTGCGCATTTGCGTGATTGCGCAAGTAATAGCGAAATGAATGCTTCAAGCCAACACCCCGCGCGCAGTTCCGTTGTCTGGACAGGGTGCGTCGTGGCGGCTTGCTTGTGCGCACCGCTGGCGTGGGCGCAGGCGCTGCCCAGCGTGACGGTGCAGGCCGCGCAGGTGCCGGGCGCGGTGCTGGTACTTGAGGTGCAGGCCGGCCGATGCGGTTCGCGCCGGGCAGGTGCTGCTGCGCATCGACGCGCGGGCGGCCGAGCAGGGCGCTGCCACCCGCAGCGCGCAGGTGGCCGCCGCGCGCGCCGCGCGCGACATGGCCGCCACCGAGCTGGCCCGCCAGCGCCAGCTGGCCGAGAAGCACTACATCAGCCAGGGCGCGCTGGAGCAGGCCGAAAACCAGCACCGCGCCGCGCAAGCGCAGTTGAACGCGCAGCTCGCACAGGCCGGCGCGGCGCGCACGCAAACCAGCCTGCACGTGCTGCGCGCGCCTTTCGACGGCGTGGTGTCCCGGCTCGACGTGGCACGCGGCGACATGGCCATGCCCGGGCGTCCGCTGCTGACGGTGTACGACCCCGCCGCGCTGCGCGTCGCCGCCCACGTGCCGGTCAGCGCGCGCCGGATGGTTCCGGCGCGCCTGGCGCGCGGGTGCTGCTGCCGGGCGGCGCGATCATGCCGGCACGGGTGCAGGTGCTGCCTACGGTGGATGCGACATCGCTGACGCGGCAGGTGCGCGCCGATCTGCCGCAGGGCACGCACGCGGCACAGGGGCAGCTCGCACGGCTGCAATGGGCAACGCCGGGCGAGGCGGGCCAGCGCCTGCTGATTCCGGCCAGCGCCGTGGTGCGCCGCGCCGAGGTCACGGCCGTTTATGTGGTGGGCGAGGGCGCACGCCCGCAACTGCGCCTGCTGCGCCTGGGGCCGGCGCAGGGCGGGCAGGTCGAGGTGCTGTCGGGCCTGGACGCGGGCGAATCCGTCGTCACCGACCCGCAGGCTGCCACGCGCGCGGCGAGCGGGGGGCGTTGAGCATGGGGCCGCAGCCGCGCCTGGGCATCTCGGGCCGCATCGCCGCCAGCTTTCAGACGGCGCGCATCACGCCGCTGCTGGCGCTGTTTGCCCTGTGGGTGACGCCGCGCGCGGAAGAGCCGCAGATCGACGTGACGATGGCCACCATCCTGCTGCCCTGGCCCGGTGCCAGCGCGAGCGATGTGGAGGCCATGCTGAGCAGACACTGTCGCGGATGAGCGGTGTGGAGCATGTGATGAGCGTCTCGCAACCCGGCATGGCGGTGCTCACGGTGCAGTTCCAGGTGGGCGTGCCGCGCCAGACGGCGGTGGTGCGCCTGCACGACACCGTGGGCGCCAACGCCGGCTGGCTGCCGTCCGGTCTGGGCGTGGGCCAGCCCGTCATCCAGCCCCGGGGCGTGGACGACGTGCCCATCGTGGCGCTGACACTGCACGGCGCGAGATGGTGGCCACATTCGACCCTGCCAGCAACAGCCTCACCACGGCCAGCGGCCAGAAGATCGGCTACGACTTTCTCGTCGTCGCCACCGGCCTGCATCTGGACTACGCGCAGATCGAAGGCATGGACGTGGCCGCCATCGGGCAGAACGGCCTGGGCAGCGTCTATGCCGGCCCCGAGGCCGCGCTGGCAACCTGGCACGCGATGGACGCCTTCCGCGCCCGGGGCGGGCACGCCGTGATGACGCTGCCCAGCGGCCCGCTCAAATGCGCCGGCGCGCCGCTGAAGATGACCTTCATGGTGGCCGACCGCCTGCACCAGGCCGGCACGCTGGCGCAGTCGCGCGTGGACTTCTACACCGGCTTGCCGCAAGACACCGTGTTCGGCGTCAAGTCCGTCAACGGCGACGTGCTGGCGCGCTGGCAGGCCCTGGGCGTGCACACCCACTACCGGCAGACACTGGTGGCCGTGGATCTGGGCGCGCGCCAGGCGTTCTTTGCAGCGCCCGACGGCGCGCGCAGCACCGTGGGCTACGACTTTCTGCACCTGGTGCCACCCATGCGCGCGCCCGACGCGGTCAGGCGCAGCGACCTGGCCGCGCGCGAAGGCCCGATGGCTTCAGGCGGCTGGCTGGAAGTGGACAAGGGCACGCTGCAACACCGGCGCTATGCCAACGTGTTCGGCATAGGCGACATCAACGGCACGCCGCGCGGCAAGACGGCCGCCACGGTGAAGAAAAGCGCGCCGCTGGTGGCGCACAACCTGGCACGCGTCATCGCCGGCCAGCCGCCCGACCAGGTGTTCGACGGCTATACCTCGTGCCCGATGATCGTGCGCGAGGGCTCGGCCCTGCTGATCGAGTTCGACTATGAGGGCAGGCTCACCCCTCGCTGCCCATGATCGAGCCGCTGCAAGACAGCTTCATGGCCTGGTTCATGAAATACCGCCTGCTCAAGCCCGCCTACATCGCCGTGCTCAAGGGCCGGGTCTGAAACCGGACAACACACAAGCGAAGGAGACAAGCCATGTACGAAATCTGGCTCATGCTGAACATCGCGTACGAGCTGGCCCTGTCCATTTGGCCCTGGCTGCTGGCGCTGGCCGCGGCCTGGGTGCTGCTGCTGGCGCTGGCCGGGCGCGGCGCCAGCTGGCGCGCCTGCCTGCCCCGGGCCGTCATGCTGGGTGCGCTGCTGGGCGCCGTCATCTTTTTCGTCACCCCGACGTGGAGCAAGTCGGGCCTGGACGAGATGCGTTACTGGGTGGACTGGGCCAACCTGGCCGCCATCGCACTGGCCTGGGCCGTGGCAGGTGCCGCGTTTGCCTGGCTGCTGCTGAAATGAAACATGACTTCGCTGCGCTCCATGACTGGCGCTGGCGCGCCATGACAAATGACAAATGCATCGTGCACACCGATGTCGCGAGTCATTTGTCATGCGCTCGCCAGAGCGCAGTCATTCGTCATCGCGCACCGCTGGCGTTTCATGCCATGCGGGTAGTGCGCAGCGCTATGGATAACTGACATGGGTGCGCCGCCTGCGCGGCGCATGATCGGATTTCCTCAACCGCAAGCAAAGGACTACTTGCCATGAAACTCAACGTCGGCGGCATCGACCGTATCCTGCGCATCGTCATTGGCCTCGTGCTGATCGGCCTGGCGCTCATGGGCACCATCGGCTGGTGGGGCTGGCTGGGCGTCATCCCGCTGGCCACCGGGCTGTTTCGCGTGTGCCCTGCCTATTCGCTGCTGGGCATGAACACCTGCCCGATCAATCGAAAAGGCTGAAAAAAACGCCCGCAGCTTGCGGGCGTTTTCACATCCAACGGCCGCGGAGCAGGCCATTCGCGGCCGCCCGAGCCGGGGTCTCCCCGGCGACCAGCGGCGTCCCCCTTGGGGGAAGCGGCGTCAGCCGCTCAGGGGGTTACTCCATTTTTTGGGTCACTCGATTTTTACGCCCGCGTCGCGCACGATCTTTTCCATGCCCTGGTAGTCGCGCTGCAACTGCTGGCTGAAGTCGGCGGTGCTCATGGCTTGCGGCTCGGCGCCCTGGTCCTGAATGGCTTTTTGCAGCTCGGGCGTGGCCAGCAGCTTGTTCACCGCCGCGTTCATCTGCGCCACGATGGGCGCGGGCGTGCCGGCGGGCATCATCAGGCCGTACCAGGTGCTGGCGTCAAAGCCCTTGAAACCGCTTTCGGCCACCGTCGGCACGTCGGGCAGCGAGCTGCTGCGCTTGGCCGAGGTGACGGCCAGCGGCCGCAGCTTGCCCGCTTTCACCTGCGCCATCGCCGAGGGCACGCTGGACACCAGCAGATCGACGTTGCCGGACATGGCGTCCATCAGCGCGGGGTTCGAGCCCTTGTAGGGCACGTGGCGCAGCTTGATGCCGGCGGCTTTTTCGAACTGGTCGCCCGCCAGGTGAATGGTGGTGCCGTTGCCGGGCGAGCCGTAGGTGATGGTGTCGGGCGCGGCCTTGGCGGCGGCCACCACGTCGGCCAGCGTCTTGTATTTGCTGTTCACGCTGGTGGCGATGATGACGGGCGACCAGGCCACGTGCGCCACGGGGGTGAAGTCCTTCACCGGGTTCCAGGGCAGGCTTTTGTACAGCCAGGGGCCGACCACCAGGTTGTCCTTCTGGCCCATCACCATGTCATAGCCGTCGGGCTTGCCGCGCGCGGCCTCGGTGATGCCCAGCGTGCCGCCTGCGCCGGCGCGGTTGTCGGGCACGATGCTCCACTGGTTGGTCTCGGCCAGCTTTTGCGCCACCAGCCGGCTCAGGATGTCGGTGCCGCCACCGGGCGGGAAGGGGATGACCATGCGGATGGGTTTGGTGGGGTAGGTGTCGGCATGGGCGGCGCCAGCCACAGCCATCAATCCAGCGGCCAGCAGGCAGGTTGCGCGGTAATGCATGAGAGAACGTCTCCTCGGGTTGCGTTGAAAAAACAGTGCCGGTCATGGTAGCGGCTGCGGCGGCGTGAGGGTATGGGGCTGTCACTTGCGGGTAACTTCCACGCCCCCAACGCTCCATGCAGCGCGAAACGCTGCACCAGACTATTCCTGCTCTGTCAGCACGCGCACATTCAGATCGGCCACGCGCTTGAACGCCGCATCGCCTGTCAGCAAGGTATGGGCAGGGCCCAGCGCCAGGCAGCAGGCGGCCTGCAGGGCATCCGGGGTGCGCAACCCATGCTGCGCACGCAAGGCGGTGGCTGAGGCCACCACCTCGCGGCTCAGTTCCACCCAGCGCAGCTCTGGCTGGGCAAAAAAGGCGTCGTAAAGCGCCAGGGTGTCGGCATCGCCCGTTCTGAGCGGCCCCACACGGCATTCCATCCACGACAAGCGGCTGAGTGCGATCTCCAGCGCTGCATGCGCCTGCCCCAACTCGGTCAGCGCGGCGTGTACCGGGGCGGCAAAGCGCGGTTTGGCCTCCAGCAGATAGATCAAGGCGTTGGCGTCGAGAAAGGCAATCACCAGTCGCGCTCCGCTGCCAGCGCCGCATCGATCTCGTGCTTGTCCCGGGTGCCTGAAAGTGGCCGGTCCAGCAGCCATTGCAAGGCTGTGGAACGCCCGGCAGCGGGGGGCGTTTGCCCGCGCAGCAGGCGCTCGTAGTCGGGCTGCGACAGCACCACGGCAGCAGGCTTGTTGCGCTTGATGACATGCACCGGCCCGTGCCGCAAACCTTCTTCAATGGCGGCCATGCCACGGCGTTTGATGTCGGCGATGGTGAGTGTGTTCATGCTTTTCCCCTTGAATGCACTTCGATGATACCGATTTCAGTACTGAATTGCGCACTCATGCCTGTGGCAGCAACAAGAAATCCACGAACGCCCGCACCGCCGTTGCCAGGTAGCGGTTGGGCGGGTACAGCAGATAAAAGGGCCGCGTGGCCCCGCGCAGGGCGGGCAGCACTTCGACCAGCGCGCCGCTGCTCACATCAGGCTGGGCGACGAAGTGGTAGGTCTGCACCAGGCCCGCGCCCGCGCGCGTCAGGGTGACGGCACCGAGCACGTCGTCGAGGCAGCGCAGCGGGGTGTCGAAGAGCCGCACGTCGGGGAATTGCCGCCGTAAATCAGCGCCTGGGCCACGCATAGGTCAGCGCCAGCACCTGCGCCAGCGCGGCGGCGGTGAGCACGCCCAGCCACAGCACCCAGCCTTGGGTGGGGCCGCGCTGGGCCAGGCAGGCGGCCAGCGACAGCAGCAGCAAGGCCGCGCCCGCCACGCGCAGGCGCGGCTGCCAGCGGGCGAAGTCGCCGCGCTGGCGGCCCAGCACGTCGGCAAAGTGGCGGTCCATCGCCAGGCTCAAGGCGCAAAAGGCGGCCCAGGCGCTGGCAAAAGCAAGGGCCAGCAGTACGAAGGTGATGAACATGGGTCAGGTCTGGATCTGAGGCTGGGCGTGGCCGGACAGCGCCTCGTCATGGATGGCGGGCTGGGCTGACTTGGCCGTTCCGGTGGCAGTGGCTTTGGCCGATTTCGCCGCGCGCTGGCGCACATGCCGCGCCGCAGCCAGCAGGCCCAGGCCCAGCAGCACACACACCGCGTCAAAACCTGCCACCTGCCACAGCCCGGCGGGAATCGACACGCCCCAGTGCGCGCCGCCCGTGGTGGCGTTGAGCAAGGGCACGCCGATGAACAGCGCGCCGGCGGCCATCAGCTGCGCGCGCCACATGCCCCGCGTGGGCCGCGCCAGGCCCAGCACGGCGCAGACCGCCCAGGTGGCGAAGAAGAGGTGGATTTCCATTTGTGCCCGATCGGCTGCGCCTGGTGGCAGCAGGCGGTTGATCCAGAAAAAGGCGGGCATGGCCACCAGCAGACCGGCCACGGTGGCCAGGTTCAGGCCATCGACCAGGCGCAGCGCCCAGTTGCCGCGCTCGCCTTTTTTCAGCGCCTTCAGGTGCAAGGGGCGCTCTTTCACGGCCCACAGCAGCAGGCCGGAGGCCACCATGGCGCAACCAGCCAGACCCGAAAGGAAAAACAGCGCGCGCAGCAGCGGGCTGGCAAAGCGCGCGGCGTGCAGGCCTTCGGCCACGTCGTAGGTGAGCACGGCGGGGCGCGGCTGCTCGGCCACGGTGCCGGTGAAGGCACCGCTTACGCCATCAAAGCGCACCGAGGGCTGGCGCAGCCGCATGTCGTGGCCTTGCTGGCGGCCAATGGTGATGCTGGCCACCGCATCGCCGGGGTTTTGCACGGTGATGCGCTCGGCGGGCGTGCCTTGCCAGTGTTTTTGCGCCTGTGCCACCAGCGGTGCCAGGTCGGCCAGCGGCGCGGGCGTGCCGCTGGGCTTGGGGTTGCGCGGGCCGATGTCGGCCTGGGCTTCGGCGGTGTAGGCCGCCTGGCCGCCTTGCGGGTAGGCCGCCTGCGGTGCCCAGGGCATGTACAGGAACATCAGCGTGAGCAGCCCCGTGTAGGTGATCATCAGGTGATAGGGCAGCGCCAGCACGGCGGTGACGTTGTGCG
>JAUNTQ010000121.1 GCA_030538605.1 Pseudomonadota bacterium | reverse complement strand
CGGGCGTGGGCGCAGGCGTGGGTGCAGGCGCGGGCGAATCGTCGCCGCCGCCACAGGCGACCAGCGCGGTGGCGGCAAAGAGTGCGCTCAGGAGTTGGGTGCGAGCGGGTGAGGGCATGGGGTGGCTTTCCTGATGGTCAATAGGGTGTCTTCGTCATGTGCGCTCGCAAGGCGCGTCTGTGCCTGTGCCGCGTGCGCGCAACCAGCGACCATAGGGGTGCGTGGTGCCCCGCGCCATGTACCAAAGGACAGGGCGGCGGGGGAATGTTGTTACCGGCGGTAGCCCAGCCAGCCCGCCAGCATCTGATGCAGCAGCTCGGGCGCCACGGGCTTGTGCAGCACCAGGTAGCCCTGCTCGTCGGCCTCGGCGAACTCGGGGGCATGCAGGTCGGCGCTCAGCAGCAGGCAGCCGGCGCTGGGGCAGCGTGCGGCCAGCGATTGCAGCAGCTGCCAGCCGTTGTCGCCACCGCGCAGGCGCAGGTCGCACACCAGCGCTTGCGGGGCAAAGCCTTCGTCAAGCAACTGGTGGGCGCTGGCGTGGCTGTCGGCGAAGCGGGCCTGCACACCCCAGGCGGGCAGCAGCAGGCGCCAGGCGCGGGTGACGTCGGGGTCGTCTTCCACCACCAGGCAGCGCCCGCCCAGGCGGGGCAGGGCCGCAGGTGTGGGCGTGGGGGGCGGGGCCAGGCCGGCGGCCAGGTCGTCGGCTGGCACCAGCGGCAGGCGCAGCCAGAAGCACGAGCCGCGACCGGGCGCCGAATGCACGCCGGTCTGCGCGCCCAGCAGGGCGGCGCAGCGCGCCACCACCGCCAGGCCCAGGCCGTGGGATGCGACGGCTGGGGCGTGATGGGTCGCACCGGGGGCGGGCACGAGGGCTGTTTCCAGCCCGCGCTCGAAGGGGCGGAAGATGCTGGCCTGCCGCTTGGCGGTGATGCCGATGCCGGTGTCCCACACCTGCAGCAGCGCGTGCCCGGCGCGCGGGCGCAGGGCCACCAGTACGCCGCCGTACGAGGTGTAGCGCAGCGCGTTCTGCACCAGGTTGAACAGCGCCTGGCGCAGCAGGGCCGCATCGGCCCGCACGGGCAGCGCCTGGCGTGGCGCGCGCACGCGCAGGCGCAGGCCGCGTGCCCGGGCGTCGGCGCCAAAGAGCAGGGGCACGTCGGCCAGCAGGGTGCGCGCGTCCAGCGTTTGCAGGCGCGGCGACTGGTGGCCCGATTCGATGCGCGACAAGTCCAGCAGCGAGGCCAGCATGAACTGGATGGCCTGGGCGCAGCGGCGCAGGTGTTCGAGCAGCGGCCCCAGCTGCGGGTCCTTGCCATGGGTCTGCTGCGCGGCGGCCAGGGCCAGGCCCATGGCATACACGGGCTGGCGCAGGTCGTGGCTGGCGGCGCTCAGGAAGTGGTTTTTCTCCAGCAGCGCCTGGGTGGCCTGCGCGCTCATCTGGCGCAGGGCTTCTTCCAACGAGAACTGGCGCTGCATGAAGCGGTGGTGCTGCCAGCCGTGGCGCAGCGTGATGGCGGCAAACAGCGCCAGCGCGGCCAGCACGTAGGGCCAGTCGGCCGGAAAGATCCAGTAGGCGCCCGCCATGAGCACGATCAGCACGGTGGCGGAAAAGGCGATGAACACGCCCGGCAACAGGCTCAGGTGCATGGCGCCGGAGGACACCACGGCGCACAGCGAGGCGTAGAGGATGAGGTGAAACAGCGGCAGCTGCTCGTGCAGGGTGAGGGGCACCGGCGCGGCCCAGGCCAGGCCGACCAGAGTGGCCAGGGGGATCAGGCCCAGGTGCCACAGGCGCTGGGCGCGGGCCGTGCCGGGTGGGTGGCGCCACAACCGCCAGGCGGCCAGCGCCAGCGCGGCGGCCAGCACCCACATCAGCCCCAGCCAGGCGCTCATGAGCGGTGCGCTGCCGTGCCGGCCGTGCAGCCACCACAGCAGCGCCGGCAGCACCAGCAGCGCCGTGATGGACAGCGGAAGGTGCCGCAGGATCACCGTGGTGAGCACGCGGTGCTGCGGGTCGGTGGTGGGTTGGTCGGGCGGGGGTGGCATGCGGGAAGCGGGCGGGCAAGGCGCGCGCGGCATGTTCCCACAAAAGCGGTGGCGGCTGGCCGGGTGAGGGCGGTTTCCATCAACGCCCCGGCGATCGAAGCGGCACCGCGGCCGGGCAACGGTTCGCCCTGCGTCTGCCTGCCAAAGCGGCTTCCTACAATCCGCGCATGCTTTCTTCACACGACGCGCCGCCCACTGCTGACATGCCCATTCTGGACGGCCTCAACCCCGAACAAAAAGCCGCCGTCACCCTGCCGCCCGAGGCGGCGCTGATTCTGGCCGGGGCGGGCTCGGGCAAGACGCGGGTGCTGACCACGCGCATTGCGTGGCTGTTGCAGACGGGGCAGGTGTCGCCCGGCGGCGTGCTGGCCGTCACCTTCACCAACAAGGCGGCCAAGGAGATGGTGGCGCGTCTGTCGGCCATGCTGCCGCTGAACGTGCGGGGCATGTGGATTGGCACGTTTCACGGGCTGTGCAACCGATTCTTGCGTGCGCACTACCAGCTTGCACAATTGCCGCAGGCGTTCCAGATACTGGACACGCAAGACCAGCTCTCGGCCATCAAGCGGCTGTACAAGCAGTTCCAGATAGACGAAGAGCGCTTCCCCCCAAAGCAGATGCAGTGGTTCATCAGCGGCTGCAAGGAAGATGGCGAGCGCCCCGGCGATGTGGCCGTTCGCGATGCCGACAGCCGCAAGAAGGTGGAGATTTACCAGATCTACGAAGAGCAGTGCCAGCGCGAAGGCGTGGTCGATTTTGGCGAGCTGATGCTGCGCAGCTACGAGCTTTTGCGTGACAACCCCGCCGTGCGCGAGCACTACCGCAGGCGCTTTCGCCACATCCTGATCGACGAGTTCCAGGACACCAACCGCCTGCAATACGCCTGGATCAAGATGATGGCCGGGCTGCCCGGCGAGGCCCACCACGCCGCCGTGCTGGCCGTGGGCGACGACGACCAGAGCATCTACGCCTTTCGCGGCGCGCGCGTGGGCAACATGGCCGACTTCGTGCGCGAATTTGCCGTGCAGCACCAGATCAAGCTGGAGCAGAACTACCGCAGCTACAGCCACATCCTCGACTCGGCCAACCACCTCATCAGCCACAACCAGCGTCGCCTGGGCAAGAACCTGCGCACCACCCAGGGCGCGGGCGAGCCGGTGCGCGTGATGGAGGCCCCCACCGATTTTGCCGAGGCAGAATGGCTGCTCGAAGAGCTGCGCCAGCTCGTCAAGGGCGAAGGCTACGAACGCAAGGAAGTCGCCATCCTCTACCGCAGCAACGCGCAAAGCCGCGTGCTCGAAACGCAGCTTTTCAACGCGGGCGTGCCCTATCGCGTGTATGGCGGCCTGCGCTTTTTCGAGCGCGCCGAAGTCAAGCACGCGCTGGCCTACCTGCGCCTGCTGGAAAACCCGCGCGACGACACCAGCTTCATGCGCGTGGTCAACTTTCCGCCACGCGGCATTGGCGCGCGCACACTGGAGCAATTGCAAGACGCCGCACGCGCGGCAGGCACTGCGCTGGTGGATGCCGTGCCCAGCGTACCCGGCAAGGCAGGGGCCAACCTGGCGGCATTCGTGGCACGCATCGACGTGCTGCGCGAGCAGACCGCAGGCCACACGCTGCGCGACATCATCGAGCGCGTGCTCGATGACAGTGGCCTGATCGAGCACTACCGCGCCGAGCGCGACGGCACTGACCGCGTGGAAAACCTCGAAGAACTCGCCAGCGCCGCCGAGAGCTTCGTCACGCAAGAAGGCTTTGGTCGCGACGCCGTGGCGCTGCCGGTGGATGAGACGGCGATGCTGACGCAAAGCCCGGCGAGCCAGGGGCTGGATGCGGATGCGCCGGTGTTGAACGAGCCGCTGGCCCCCGACGCCGACACCGGCGAAACCCTCAGCCCGCTCGCCGCCTTCCTGACCCACGCCGCGCTCGAAGCCGGCGACAACCAGGCGCAGGCGGGGCAAGACGCCGTGCAGCTGATGACCGTGCACGCCAGCAAGGGGCTGGAGTTCGACGCCGTGTTCATCACCGGGCTGGAAGAGGGCCTGTTTCCGCACGAAAACGCCTTGAGCGACATGGACGGGCTGGAGGAAGAGCGCCGCCTGATGTACGTCGCCATCACCCGCGCACGCCGCCGCTTGTACCTCAGCCACGCACAAACCCGCATGCTGCACGGGCAGACGCGCTACCACGTCAAAAGCCGCTTTCTTGAGGAGCTGCCCGAGGAGTCGCTCAAGTGGCTCACCCCCCGCCACGGCGGCTTTGCCCGCATCGAGCGCGCGCCCGGCAGCGCCCCGCACGGCCTGCGCCCCGCCTGGGGTCACAGCGCCATCTACCCCGACATGGTGGCCAAGGCCCCCGCCCTGGCGCGAAAGCCCGAGCCTGCCGACGGCGGCGTGGCCGTGGGCGTGAAGGTGTTTCACAACAAGTTCGGCGAAGGCCAGGTGCTGGCCGTCGAAGGCAGCGGCGGCGATGCGCGCGCGCAGGTCAGCTTTTCGCGTCACGGCCTCAAGTGGCTGGCGCTGGCGGTGGCCAAGCTGACGGTGGTGGAGTGATTCCATTTCCACTTCAAAGCGACAAGCATGTCGTCATTCCCGCGCAGGCGGGAATCCAGCAACGACGCTGGCGACGGCACTGGATTGCCGCTTGCGCGGCAATGACAAATAGGGATGCTTTGACCTGGATGTGGAATGAGGCCCCTGGCGGGCGCGCGTGATGGGACTGGCCGATCGTCTGACCTATGCCGCCCTGAGCGGGGTGTGCGGCCTGCTGCTCGGGCTGCTGGGCTGGTTCCTGTATGGCATGGCGTATTCGCTCAGCTACGACGGGCCGGGCATGGACCCGGTGCTGCGCCACTGGCTCGTGGGTGTGGGCGGGGGCTTTGCCGTGCTGGGGTTTTTCTTTGGCGCGCGCGTGGCCGACTGGGTGGGCGACACGCTGAGCGCCATCCTTCATTTTGAGTGGGACCGCACGCCCTATCGGGCCGGCACCGCCTTCGTGCTGGTGCTGGTGGTGTTGATGGTGGCCGCGGTCTGGTTCTCCGCGCCGGGGCGTTGAAGGCAGAGCCGCAGGTCGGCGCCGCGCCGCGATTGCGGCAGACAACGCTTGCGCGCCAGCGCGCTTGTGCCTCTCCACGTCCGTCCAGGCTGGGGTTCGCTTCGCTCTATCCAGCCTACGCGCTGTGCGCTACACCGCGTGCAAGCTGCGCAATGGCACGACCGCACCTTGCAGGACGGAACCCCGAAGGGATTCCGCCAGCGTCGGTGCGCGTTGCAGCCGTGGCGAGCCGCAATCGCTGCGCGGTTCCGACCTAGGGGCTGCGGGCGTTGTGTTCAGAGAGTAGCTATAAATTCATAGCTGTTTGCGCAGGTTATAAAGCACTTTCAGATACGATTGTTTTGAAAATGACGTATAACATGCGCAAGAAGCTATAAAAACATTTTTTCTCAGACCCCTTCCACCGCATCCTCGCCCGACAGCCGCAGCGCCTCGATCACCGCCTTCATCGCCGGTGAATGGCGCCGCGCGGCGTAGTAGAGGTGATAGCCCTCGTACGTCGCGGCGCAGTCGTCCAGCACCGTGTGCAGCGTGCCCTGGGCGATGTCGGCCTGGATCATGCTGCGCGGCAGCCAGATCAGGCCGTGGCTTTCGCGCGCGGCGTCGATCAGCGATTGCGGCTGGTTGGCCACCAGCGGGCCGGCCGGCTGCAGGGTGAAGGGCTTGCCGGCGCCCGCGCCCCCGGGCGGATGAAATTCCCAGGCCAGCAGGTTGTCGTGCGTGGGCAGACGAAAGCCCAGGCACAGCGCGGGGTTCAGCCCGTCTGGCGCGCGTGGCGCGCCGTGGCGCTGGAAGAAGGCCGGGCTGCCCGCCACGGCCATCACCAGATCGGGCGCGATGCGCGTGGCAATCATGTCCTGCGCCACGTCGCGGCCCAGGCGCACGCCCAGGTCGTAGCGGCCCGCCACGATGTCGGTGAAGCGGTTTTCGCAGTGCAGCTCCACCCGCAGGCCGGGGTGCGCGCGCAGCAGGGGCGACAGGCGCGGCCAGATGAAGTGTTGCAGCGCGTGGTCCGGCCCGTTCAGCCGCACCGTGCCGGTGATGCCCTCGCCGGGTGAGGTGAGCGCGGCCAGCGCCAGCGTGATGTCTTCCAGCCGCGGGGCTACCGTGTCGTACAGGCGCTGGCCCGCCTCGGTGGCGGCCACGCTGCGCGTGGAGCGGTGCAGCAGCGTCAGGCCCAGGCGCTGCTCCAGCTTGCGCAGGCTGTGACTGAGGGCGGACGGCGACACGCCCAGCTGCGCCCCGGCGCGGGTGAAACTGCCTTCGCGCACCACGGCGGCAAAGGCGGCCAGTTCGTTGAAGTTGGGCATGGCGAGGGAGATTGCTGAAATTTATTCACACGTCCTTGAAATTCTGACCGGCTATTCAAATGTCGGGTGCGTTTCTACACTGCCAGTCATCGATTTCAACCCGTCCCCACACAGGAGAACAGCATGTCTGACCGCAAGCAAAAATACTTCATCACCGGCGCCTCGGGCGGCCTGGGTCTGGAGCTGACGAAGAAAGCGCTGGCCGACGGCCACACCGTGGTGGCCGCCGTGCGCAAGCCCGAGGCGCTGGCCGCGCTGGCCGAGCAGCACGCGGGCCGCCTGGTGGTCGAAAAGCTCGACGTGACCCGCACGGGCGACATCGCCGCCGTGGCCGCGCGCCACCCCGACGTGGACGTGCTGCTGAACAACGCGGGCGGCTCCATCCTGGGCGCCATGGAAGAACTCAGCAACGCGCAGATCCAGCAGCAGCTCGATCTGAACCTGGTGGCGCCCATCTACCTCACCCGCGCCATGCTGCCGGCCATGCGCGCGCGCCAGCGCGGCACCATCGTGTACATCACCAGCGTGGGCGGGCGCGTGAGCTTTCCGGGCGGCGCGATGTACCACGCGGCCAAGTTCGGCCTGGAAGGCTTTGCCGAATCGCTGGCGCAGGAGATTGCCGGCTTTGGCATCCGCACGCTCATCGTCGAGCCCGGCTCGATGAAAACCGAGTTCATCACCAACGCCAACTGGACGGAAGAATCCGCCGCCTACAAGGAGGGCGCCGTGGCCGCCGTGCGCAACTACATCCGGCAGCATGGCGAGGCCGACATCGCCGGCGACCCGGTGAAGATCGCCGCCGCCATCGCAGGCCTGATCGCGCAACCCGCGCCGCCCCTGCGCACCGCGCTGGGCGTGGACACCTACGGCACCCTGGAAAAAGCCTACGCCGACAACCTGAAAGCCTTGCAGGCGCAGAAAGACCTGGCCGCGTCGGTCGCCTTTGCGGGCAAGACGGGCTTTGCGCCGATCTGAACGCCGTGCACACACCATCTGACGCAACGAACGGAGCGGCCATGAACGTGATGATCGTTGGCAGCAGCGGCATGGTGGGGCAGGGCGTGTTGCGCGCCTGCCTGCGCGCGGCGGACGTGCGCCGCATCGTGCTGCCGGTGCGCAAGGCGCCGGCTGCGCTGCCGCCCGACCCGCGCATCGAACTGGTTCGGCTGCCCGATCTGATGCAGCTCGATGCGGGTGACGCCCGCCTGGCCGGCCTCGACGCCTGCTTCTTCTGCGCCGGCGTCAGCTCGGCAGGCATGAACGAGGCCGACTACCGCAAAGTCACCCTCGACCTCACCGCGCACACGGCGCGCCAGATGGCCGCCATCCAGCCGGACATGTGCTTCGTCTACATCTCTGGCGCGGGTGCCGACAGCACCGAGAAAAGCAAGACCATGTGGAAGCGCGTGCGCGGCGAAACCGAAAACCTGCTGCTGGCCTCGCCGCTGAAAGCCACGGTGTTTCGCCCCGCCTTCATCCTGGCGGAGGAGGGCATCCGCTCGCAAACGCTCGCGTATGAGGCCATGTACACCGTCATGCGGCCGCTGATGCGCGTGCTGGGCAAGGTGCTGCCGCTCGATCCGCTCACCACCGCCGACATCGGCAACGCCATGCTCCAGACCGTGCGCCGCGGCGACAGCGGCCAGGTGCTTCAGGCCAAGGCGATCCAGCAGCGCGCGCGCACCTGAGCCGCATCCACCCCCTTGAAGCCAGCCGCCAGAAAAAGGACTTCGCCATGACGACCCACACCATCCGCGCCTACGCCGCCAAGGCCCCGC
>JAUNTQ010000120.1 GCA_030538605.1 Pseudomonadota bacterium | reverse complement strand
AGGGGACATTTCTATTTGGGGGAAAAGGGGACATTTCTATTTTGGGTTGACAGCGTGCTCAACCACCATTGTTGTTGCCGCGGCGGCCGCGGGCGAGATCGACGCCGAGCTGCTTGAGCTTGCGGTAGAGGTGTGTGCGCTCCAGGCCGGTTTTTTCGGCCACGCGGGTCATGGAGCCGCCTTCCCTGGCGAGGTGGTATTCGAAATAGGCCTTCTCGAACGCGTCGCGTGCGTCGCGCAGGGGCTTGTCGAGCTCGAAGGTTTGCTGGCCCTGGGGGCTGAGGTCCATGCCGGTGGGCAGGGATTGGCCGCCGGTCATGGCCGCTTCGACGGTGAGGTCGGGCGCGGGGGCGGCGGGCGCGCCGGCTTCGATGACTTCGGCGATGCTCACGCGGCCTTGCGGAGCTTCGCGCGTGAGCGCGTGCTCGACCGCCTTGAGCAGCTTTTGCAGCGTGATGGGTTTTTCGAGGAAGGACTGCGCGCCGATGCGCGTGGCCTCGACGGCGGTGTCGATGGTGGCGTGGCCGCTCATCATGATGACGGGCATGGTGAGCAGGCCGCTGCCGCGCCACTCCTTGAGCAGGGTGACGCCGTCGGTGTCGGGCATCCAGATGTCGAGCAGCACCAGGTCGGGCTGGCTGGCTTGCCGGGCGGCGCGGGCCTGGGCGGCGTTTTCGGCCAACTCGACGTTGTGCCCTTCATCGTTCAGGATTTCGGACAGCAGATCCCGAATGCCCAGTTCGTCGTCAACCACCAGGATATTGGCCATGTCAGGGGAAACTTCCTCTCGTTGTTATGAAACTGCTAGCGCGGGGGGGCCCGGCGCCGGCTCGAATGATAACAATACTTGCGCACCGTGAATCTTTCCATCGCTGATGCGATTGGATACATCAATGCGCGCGCCGTGTTCGTCGGCGATCTTCTTGACCACCGCCAGGCCCAGCCCGGTGCCCTTGGCCTTGGTGGTGACGTAGGGCTCGAAGACGCGCTTGAGGATGGCGTCGGGAAAGCCTTGTCCGCGGTCGATGACGCTCATGCGCACGCGGCGCGGGCCGGGCAGCCACTGCGTACGCAGGATGACGCTGGCACCCTCGCCCTGCGCCTGTTCGGTGGCGTCCAGGGCGTTTTGCACGAGGTTGTGGATGACCTGGCGCAGCTGCTGCGCATCGCCCAGGATGGGCGGGCAGGCGCTGTCGCACTCGACGACGAGGGGCGCAGCCACCCCTCGCCCGCCCTCGACGGCGCTGGCGTACAGGTGCAGCACTTCCTGGATGAGTTCGTTCAGGTCAACTGGCTTGAGCTCGGCTGTGGGCAGGCGGGCGTAGTCGCGGAATTCGTTGACCAGGCGCTGCATGGCGGCCACCTGGTCGACGATGGTGCGCACGGACTTGACGAGCAGCGCGCGGGAGGGCTCGGGCAGTTTGTCGGCCAGCTTGTGCTCCAGCCGCTCGGCAGACAGCTGGATGGGGGTGAGCGGGTTCTTGATTTCGTGCGCCAGGCGGCGCGCCACGTCGCCCCAGGCCTGGGCGCGCTGGGCGGAGACGATTTCGGAGATGTCGTCGAACACGAGCAGGCGCAGGCCGCCCGGCAGCGCCGCGCCGCGTGCGATGAGCGACACGGCCTCGGCGGCCACGCCGCCGCCCGCATGGCCGTAAAGCTCGAACGCTTTTTGCCAGTGGTCCAGCCCGTGTTCCTGCCGCTCGCCCTCGAAGAGGGTGAACTGCGCCTGCACTTCATCGGCAAAGGCTTGCAGCGCGGGCAGCGCACCCAGCGCCTGGCCCGTGGCAGCGGCCAGTGGCGCGCGCAGGATGCGGGTGGCGCCGGGGTTGGACGACTGCACCAGGCCCGCGCGGTCCAGCACGATGACGCCGGCGGTGAGGTTGTCCAGGATGGTTTGCAAGTTGGCGCGGGCGGCGTCCACTTCGCGCATGCTGACGTTCACGGCGGCGCGGGCGTCGGCGAGCTGCTGCGTCATGTCGGCGAACGAGCGTGTCAGGCCCACGAGTTCGTCGCGGCCTTGCAGCACGAGCTTGGGGCGCAGGTCGCCCGCGGCCACCTGGCGCACGCCGTCGGCAATCATGAGCAGCGGCGTGACCAGCTGCTTGCCCAGCGCCACGGCCAGCAGCACCGCGCCGAACACGGCCAGAAACAGGCTGAGCGTGAGCGTGCCGATGTACATGCGCCGCAGGCCGTCGCGGCCCAGGGCGCGCTCCTGGTATTCGCGGTTGGCCTCTTGCACGGCCAGGGCGTGGGCCACCAGGGCCGTGGGCAGGGGTTGCACGGCTTGAAGCAGGCGCTGCTCGCCCACCAGGCCGATGGTGCGGCCACTGACGAGCACCAGCGCGCGGATGCGCGCGCCGCCCGCGTCGGCGGTGGTGCCGTCGCCGGTTTCGTCCAGCCCCTCGATCTGCGTGGCCAGGCCTTGCGCGCGCAGGTTGCGCAGCATGGCGGGGTTGGGCCGCTCGGGGTTGAGGTCGAAGCGCGACTGCCCGGTGCCGGCGATGAGGCGGCCCGCATTGCTCCACAGCGTGACGTCGGTGGCCCCGAGCTGGGTGCGGATCTGCTCCAGCGGCAAGGCGGCCAGGGCCTCGGGCGTGTCGGCCAGCGCGGCAGAGGCGGCGCGCAGCTGGTTGCCGAAGTCGCGCGCCTGGGTGTCGAGCGAGGTGCGCGCCAGTGTCAGGCCCGATTCGAGCGCGCCTTCGACCTTCACGTCGAACCACGACTCGATGGAGCGCGAAACGAACTGGTAGGACACCACGTAGATCAGCAGCCCGGGCAGCACGCCGACCAGCCCGAAGATGGCGGCCAGCTTGATGAGCAGGCGGCTGCCGAACTTGCCGCGCTTCAGGCGCGCGAGCAGCCGCCAGATGCCCCAGGCGATGACCAGCGCCAGCAGCACGGCCGCGACCACGTTGATGGCGAACAGGCGCGCGTAATGGCGCTCGTAGAGCAGGCGGTTGTTGGTGGCCTGCGCCAGCAGAAAGATGAGCACGAGGCCCATGCCCACCAGCGCGCCAATGGCCAGCCACAGCGTCCAGCGCGCCCGGGCTTTGCGGCTGGCGCTGCGCTCGAGCGCGGCCTCGGGTGCGGTGTCGGGCGCGCTCACTGCCCGGCCTCCGGCGTGAGGTCGATGCGCCGCTCCACGGCGATGACCCAGTCGGTCTGGCCCACGGCACCGATCTGGAAGGTGCGAGGCAGCTGGCTGGCGTCGAGCCGGAAGCGAAAGCGCAGGGTTTGCCGGCCGGTGTGGTCCAGCTCGCTGGCCGAGGCGATGCGCCAGCGGGGGATGCGGCTGACGGCGGCCATGGCTTCGTCCAGCGTGTCGTAGTGCTGGGTCAGGCTCACGCCCAGGCCGGCGTTGGTGATCGGCTCGGACGAGGTGTTGAGCCGCCAGCGCCGCGTGAGCGGCTGGTAGGCCACGCGCATGTAGCGCTGCGCGTCGGCCACCTGGCGGTCGTACCAGTACCAGCGCTCGCGCGCCACGTTGGCCTCGGCCACGAAGTGGATGGGGATGCCCTTGTGCAGCGCGTCCTGCACCGCAGCGGGCAGGGTGAAGGCCACGCGCGCGGTGAGAAACAGGCCGTCGTCGTTGCGCTCCACGCGCAGCGCCTCCAGTTGGGCGTTTTGCGCGTGGGCGGCGGGCAGCGCCAGCAGGCAGGTCAGCACGCAGGCCCGCAGCAGGCCCGAGAGCCAGCGCTCAGGCCGCGCGCTTTTCCAGCAGTGCGTAATAAAAGCCGTCGTCACGGGGGGCATTGTCGCCAACCGCGCCGGCCATTCCGGGCGGGGTGGGCAATAAGTGGCCCGGCGCGGGCAAGGCAGCGGCATCGGTGTGGTGTGCAAGAAACGTTTGCACGCGCTCGCTGCCTTCTTCGCAAAAGACGGAGCAGGTGCAGAAGAGCAAACGCCCACCGGGTTTGAGCAGCGGCCACAGCGCGTGCAGCAGGCGGTCTTGCGTGGCGGCGAGCTGGGCGATGTCGGCTTCGCGGCGCAGCCAGCGCACGTCGGGATGGCGGCTGGCGATGCCCGATGCGCTGCACGGCGCGTCGAGCAGCACGGCGTCGAACGGCTCGCCTTGCCACCACTGCGCGGGCGCGGCGGCGTCGGCCACGCGCACATCGGCTTGCAGGCCCAGGCGGGCGAGGTTTTCGCCGATGCGGCGCGCGCGCATGGCGTCCAGCTCCAGCGCGGTGACGTGGGCCTGCGGGCGCAGGGCCAGCAGGTGCGCGGTTTTGCCGCCGGGGGCGGCGCAGGCGTCGAGCACGCGCAGCGGGCGGCCGTCCACGCTGCCCGGCAATCCTTCCAACAGCAGCGGCGCGGCCAGTTGCGCACTGGCCGATTGCACGGCGGCCCAGCCATCGGCAAAGCCGGGGATGTGCGCCACCGGGCAGGGCCGCGCCAGTTGCACGGCGGCATTTCCCAGATGGGTGGCGGCCATGCCCGCCTGCGCCAGGTGCTGCATGAAGTCGGGCACGGACACGCGCGCGATGTTCACGCGCAGCACCATGGGCGGGTGCGCCTGCGCGGCTTGCAAGGCGGCTTGCCAGGCTTGCGGGTGGTCGCGCTTGAGGCGCTCGACCCACCAGCGCGGGTGGTTCCAGCGGCTGGGCGCGTGGGCCGGGTCGTCGGTGGTGACGGCGGCGAGCAGCGCGGCGCGCTCGCGCAGAAAGCGGCGCAGGCAGGCGTTGAGCAGGCCGGCCTGCGGGCGCATGGCCTTGTCGTGCTTGGCGGCTTCGACCGCCTGATCGACCAGGGTGAAGGGGGTGTAGGCGGCCTGCCCTTCTTCAGATGCCAGGAGGGCCAGCGCGGTGCACAGCAGCGCATCGGCCGCAGGCGATGGGCGGCGCTGCACAAGGCGCGTGCGCAGCCCCTCGGCCAGGCCCAGCCAGCGCAGCGCGTGAAAGGCCAGCGCCTGCGCGCCGGGGCGCAGCGCGGGGGGCACCTGGTCGAGCTGGGGCGTGAGCGACTGGCCTTCGCGCACGCCGCGCACCAGGCGCGCAGCGGCCTGCAACTGACGCCACAGGGGGACGGGCGCGGCTGGGGAAGTGGACGGGGGGGTCATTGAAAAACAGGAGCTGCTTTCGTACGTTATAAAAGGTTTTTATATACAAAATAATATGAAATTGTTTTATAACGTACGCAAACAGCTATCAAATACTGATGACTTGACCTTATCGCCCTTCTGCCAGACGCGTCAGGCTGCCTGCGGGGCGAAAGCCGACGAGGCGGGCGAGCAGCACGGTGGGGAACTGGGCGATGGCCTGGTTGTAGGCGCTGGCGGCGTCGTTGAAGGCGGTGCGCAGGGGGATGGCCTGGTGCAGCAGGCGCATCCAGCGCGCCTGCAGGCGCTCGGCGGAGGGCACGGCGTCCGGGGGCATGGCGTCGGCCAGCGCGCCGTTCCACGCGGTGCGCATGGCTTCGTGCGCCAGCACCATGCTGGCCATGCCGGGCGCATCGAGCGGCCTGGCGCGCGCTTGCGCCAGGGTCACGGCGAACTGGTCGCTGGCCGCTTGCAGTCGCGCCCAGGCGGCGGTGACTTCGTCTTGCAGCTCGCCGGGCGAGGTGCCCGCACCACCGCGCATGGACGCGGGCAGGCTGGCTTGCACCCACACGAGCTGGCGCAGCAGCTGCTCATCGAGCGCAGCAAAGGCCTTGCCTACGGCGGCGCGCAGGCGCACGAGGCGGTTGTAAGCACCCACCAGCCAGAAAAGGCCAAGGGCGAGCAGCAGCCAGAACCAGAGCGGAAAGTGCGACATGGGGACACGGGGGCGTTGAAAGAAAAAACGCCCCGCCGCTGAGCGTGCAACGGCGGGGCGATGTCAGCAAGCAGGCAAGCGCTTTCAGTCAGCCGCTGCCGCTCCTTCGTCTGCGCTGGTGGGGGCGCTTGCGCCTTCTTCAGCGGCTTCGGCAGCTTCGGTGGCCTCGGCCAGCTCGGCGGCTTCGGCTTCGGCGATGGCGCGGCGCTCGGCCTCGTCCATCTGGTCTTTCACCTTGCGCGCCTGGTGGTAGGCCAGGCCCGTGCCGGCCGGGATCAGGCGGCCGACGATGACGTTCTCCTTCAGGCCACGCAGCTCGTCGCGCTTGCCCATGATGGCCGCTTCGGTCAGCACGCGCGTGGTTTCCTGGAAGGATGCGGCGCTGATGAAGCTGTCGGTGGACAGGCTGGCCTTGGTGATGCCCAGCAGGATGTTGGTGTAGGTGGCAGGCACCTTGCCGTCGGCGCGCAGCGCGTCGTTGGTGTCGAGCATTTCGCTGCGCTCGACCTGCTCGCCGCCGATATAGCCGGAGTCGCCCGGGTTCTCGACCACCACGCGGCGCAGCATCTGGCGCACGATGACCTCGATGTGCTTGTCGTTGATCTTCACGCCCTGCAGTCGATACACGTCCTGCACTTCATCGACGATGTAGCGCGCGAGCTCTTCCATGCCCAACAGGCGCAGGATGTCCTGCGGATCGGCCGGGCCGTCGACGATGCTTTCGCCCTTGTTGACCACCTGGCCTTCGTGCACCAGGATGTTCTTCTCCTTGGGGATCAGCTCTTCCCACACCTTGCCGTCGGGGTCGGTGATCTGCAGGCGGATCTTGCCCTTGGTTTCCTTGCCGAAGGAGATGGTGCCGGTCATCTCGGCCAGCGTGCCCTTGTCTTTCGGGGTGCGGGCTTCGAACAGCTCGGCCACGCGGGGCAGACCGCCGGTGATGTCGCGCGTTTTCTGGCCTTCGACCGGAATGCGCGCCAGCACTTCGCCGGGGCCCACGTCTTCGCCGTCGCGCACCTGGATCAGCGCGCCGACCTGGAAGCCGATGGTCACCGAGTGGTCGGTGCCGGGGATCTTGACTTCGTTGCCCTGCGCGTCGACCAGCTTGACCTGCGGGCGCACGATCTTCGCGGAGCCGCGGCGCTTGGGGTCGATCACCACCAGCGTGGACAGGCCGGTGACGTCGTCCACCTGCTTGGCGACGGTGAGGCCCTCTTCCACGTTCTCGAACTTCACCTGGCCGGCGAACTCGGTGATGATGGGGCGCGTGAGCGGATCCCAGTTGGCGAGGATGGTGCCGGCCTTGATGGCCTGGTCGGCCTTCACCGTGAGCGTGGCACCGTAGGGCACCTTGTGGCGCTCGCGCTCGCGGCCGAACTCGTCGGATACGACGATCTCGCCCGAGCGGGAGATGACCACCAGCTCGCCGCGGCTGTTCGTCACGTAGCGCATGGTGGCGTTGAAGCCGATCAGGCCGTTGCTCTTGGCCTCCACGCTCGATGCCACGGCAGCGCGCGAGGCGGCGCCGCCGATGTGGAAGGTGCGCATGGTCAGCTGCGTGCCCGGCTCGCCAATCGACTGCGCGGCGATCACGCCCACGGCCTCGCCCTGGTTGACCAGGCCGCCACGGCCCAGGTCGCGCCCGTAGCACTTGGCGCAGATGCCGAAGCGCGTGCCGCAGGTGAGCGCGGTGCGCACGCGCACCTCGTCGATGCCGGCGGCTTCCAGCTCGTCGATAGCGTCCTCGTCCAGCATCTGGCCGGCGGGCAGCACGACTTCCTGCGTCTCGGGGTTGACCAGGTCTTCGGCCGCCGTACGGCCCAGGATGCGCTCGCGCAGCGATTCGATCACCTCGCCGCCCTCGACGATGGCGCGCATGAGCGAGCCGTCGCTGGTGCCGCAGTCGTTCTCGGTCACCACCAGGTCCTGCGTCACGTCCACCAAACGGCGCGTGAGGTAGCCGGAGTTGGCGGTCTTCAGCGCCGTGTCGGCCAGACCTTTGCGCGCGCCGTGCGTGGAGATGAAGTACTGCAGCACGTTCAGGCCTTCACGGAAGTTGGCCGTGATGGGCGTTTCGATGATGGAGCCGTCCGGCTTGGCCATCAGCCCGCGCATGCCGGCCAGCTGGCGAATCTGCGCGGCGGAGCCGCGCGCGCCCGAGTCGGCCATCATGTAGATGGAGTTGAACGACTCCTGATCGACTTCCTTGCCGTGGCGGTCGGTGGTCTTTTGCTTGGCCAGCTGGGCCATCATGACCTTGGACACGTCGTCGCCGGCCTTGCCCCAGATGTCGACCACCTTGTTGTAGCGCTCGCCCGCGGTCACCAGACCCGAGACGTACTGCTGCTCGATCTCTTTGACCTCTTTCTCGGCGCGCTCGATGATGCCCACCTTCTCTTGCGGCACCAGCATGTCGTCGATGGCGATCGAGATGCCCGCGCGCGTGGCCAGACGGAAGCCGTTTTGCAGCAGCTTGTCGG
>JAUNTQ010000014.1:41139-51125 GCA_030538605.1 Pseudomonadota bacterium | reverse complement strand
CTCCCGCAAACTCCGTCTGAACTTCGACAATTCCGAAGATACAAGGGTTGGGGTGAGGGCAACCCACCGTCGCCTCACCATGCGGCTGCCATCGCCACCCGCCCATCCGCAAGCTGATCTCGGGCACCCAGCCACGGCAGCGCCACGCCGATGGGCGACAATCGCCCGCTCCTATGTACCTACTGTTTGACGAAGGCGGCAAGTTTCTTGCTGGCCGCATCCTTTCCGAGGCCGAAGCGTCTGCGCAGGTGGAGCTGGACACGGGCAAGCGCCTGAAGGTCAAGTCCGCCAACCAGCTGCTGCGCTTTGCCCAGCCCGCCCCTACCGAGCTGATGGCGCAGGCCGCGGCCCTGGCCGCCGAGGTGGAGCTGCCGCTGGCCTGGGAGTTCGCGCCCGAGGGCGAATTCGGCTTTGCCGAGCTGGCGGCTGATTATTTTGGCGACGCGCCGGGCCTGCCCCAGCAAGCGGGCATGCTGATGGCGCTGCAAGACGCGCCGCACTACTTCCGCCGCGCGGGCAAGGGCCGCTTCAAGAAAGCGCCTGCCGACATCGTGGCGCAGGCGCTGGCCGCCATTGAGAAGAAAAAGCAGATCGCCGCGCAGATCAGCGCCTGGGCCGCCGACCTGGCCGCAGGCACCACGCCCGCGCCCATTGCCGAGCAGCTCTACAAGATCCTGTTCCGGCCCGACAAGAACGCGCCTGAATACAAGGCCGTGGTCGAGGCCGCGCGCGCCACGCAGCTCGCGCCGCTGGCGCTGCTGCAAAAGGCGGGGGCCATCGCCTCGGCCTACCAGTTCCACTGGCAGCGCTTTCTGTTCGAGAACTTTCCCAAGGGCACGGGCTTTCCCCCCGCGCTTGCCGCGCCCGCCATCGCCGATGAGCTGCCGCTGGCCGCCGTGCAGGCGTACTCGATCGACGATTCGCAGACCACCGAGATCGACGACGCGCTCTCGCTGCAAGGTCTGGGCACGGGCCGCGTGGTGCTGGGCGTTCACATCGCCGCGCCGGGGCTGGCCGTGTCGCCCGGCGACGCGCTCGACACCGTGGCGCGCGCGCGCCTGTCCACGGTGTACATGCCGGGCTACAAGATCACCATGCTGCCCGACGACGTGGTCGAGGCCTACACCCTCGCCGAAGGCCGCGCCGTGCCCGCCGTGTCGCTCTACCTCACGCTGGATGAAACCACGCTGGACGTGCTGGGCAGCGAGACGAAGCTGGAGCGCGTGCCCATCGCCGCCAACCTGCGCCACGACCAGCTTGACCACATCGTCACCACCGAATGGCTGGAGCGCAGCTTTGCCAGCGACGACAGCGAAAACCCGTTGCCCATCGAGCGCGAACAGCTCTCTTTTCTGCACCGCCTGGCCAAACACCTGAAAGCCCAGCGCGAGCTGGTGCGCGGCAAGCCCGAGACCTTCAACCGGCCTGACTACAGCTTTCGCCTCGTCGGCAACGACGGCGACGTGCCCACGGGCGACGAAACCGTGCAGATCACCACCCGCCAGCGCGGCGCGCCGCTCGATCTGATCGTGGCCGAGGCCATGATCCTGGCCAACAGCACCTGGGGCGAATGGCTCAAGGGCCTGAACCTGCCCGCCATCTACCGCAGCCAGGCCAGCCTGGTGCCGGGCATGAAGGTGCGCATGGGGGCCAAGGCGCTGCCGCACGCGGGCATTGGCGTGCCCAGCTATGCGTGGAGCACCTCGCCGCTGCGCCGCTATGTCGATCTGGTCAACCAGTGGCAGATCATTGCCGGCGCGCGCTTCGGGCAAACCGCTGCGCTGGCCGCGCCCTTCAAGCCCAAGGACGCGCAGCTGTTCGCCATCATCAGCGCCTTCGACGCCGCCTACACCGCCTACAACGGCCACCAGGCCAGCATGGAGCGCTTCTGGACGCTGCACTACCTGCGCCAGAACGGCATTGGCGAGCTCACCGCCAGCCTCATCAAGGAGCAGCCCGGCGGCGGCTGGCTGGTGCGCGCCGACACGCTGCCGCTGGTGTTCGGCGTGATGGGCGCGCAAGGGCTGCCGCGCGGCACCCGCGTGCGCGTGCGCCTGGGCGACATTGACGACATCGCGCTCGACGTGCGCGGCACCGTCACCGAAGTGCTGGCCGCCGACGCGCCCTCGCAAACCGGTGACGACGAAACCGACGAGGGCGACGACACCAGCGCCGGGCCGCTGGCCATTGCCGTGGACATGGGCGAGGCCGAAGGCGCCGCCGCGCCGGACAACGCTGCTTCATGACCCCCGCCTTGTGATGCCGCGCTTTCTCAAGTCATTCACCACGCTGCAATGGACGCTGGCGCTGTCCGTGCTGCTGCACGCAGCGCTGCTCACCATCCGCTTCGTCGACCCCGAGGGCTTCAAGCGCGTGTTCGAAAGCACCACGCTCGATGTGGTGCTGGTCAACGCGCAGTCTGACGAAGCCCACCCCGACAAGCCCCAGGCCCTGGCCCAGGCCACGCTGGCAGGCGGCGGTGATGCGGCAGACAAGCGCGTCATGGCCAGCACCCCCCTGCCCGCCAGCGCCGTCGACTCGCAGGGCGACGCCCCCGTCACCGAAAACCAGCGCCGCATCGACGCCATGCTGGAGCAGCAAGAGCAGCTGCTCGCCCAGGTGCGCCAGCAGCTCGCCGCCATCCCGCTGGTCGACCCCCAGCGCCTGGCCGACGACCCGCAGGCGCGCGCCCAGCAAGAGCGCCGCGAGCAGCTCAGCACCATGCTCGGCGTGCTGGAGCAGCGCATCCAGGAAGAAAACAGCCGCCCGCGCAAGCGCTACCTCAGCCCCGCCACGCTGGGCACCACCTACGCCGTCTACTACGACGACATGCGCCGCAAGATCGAAGCGCGCGGCACCGACAACTTCCCGCAGGTGGCCGGGCGCAAGCTCTATGGCGAGCTGCTGATGGCGCTGCTCGTCAACCACGACGGCCGCATCCTCGACGCGCGCGTGGTGCAAAGCTCGGGCAACCGCATGCTCGACCGCCTGGCCGAAGCCATCGCCAACGCCGCTGCGCCCTTTGGCCACTTCACCCCCGCCATGCGGCAGGACACCGACCAGTTCGACGTCACCGCGCGCTTTCGCTTCACCCGCGACCAGACGCTGGAAACCACCTTGCAGGCCGACCAGGTGACCGAGGCCGTGCAACAGCAAGCGCGATGAGCCACCCGCGCGCCGCCCCGCATGCGTAGCCTGGCGCGGTTTGCGTGGCGCTTTCTCGTGCTGGCCGTGCTGGCCACCGTGCTGCTGCAAGCGTTTTTCATTGCCCGCATCGCGCTCATGGCCGTGCTCGATCCGCAGTCCACCACCTTCCAGCGCTCCGAAGCCTGGCGCCTGGCCACCGGCGGGCAGCTGCGCTGGCGACAGGCGTGGCGCGATGACGCACAGATCGCAGACAGCCTCAAGCGCGCCGTCATCGCCGCGGAAGACGACGGCTTCGTCAACCACGACGGCGTCGACTGGGACGCCATCGAGCGCGCCTGGCAGCGCAACGCCCAGGCCGAAGAAGCCGCCGCCCAGCGCGGCGCGTCCAAGGCCCCCGCGCGCATTCGCGGCGGCTCCACCATCACCCAGCAGCTCGCCAAGAACCTGCTGCTCTCGGGCGAGCGCACCCTGCTGCGCAAGGGGCAGGAGCTGGTGCTCACCTACGCGCTGGAGCACCTGCTGACCAAGCGCCGCATTCTGGAGATCTACCTCAACAGCGTGGAATGGGGCGAAGGCGTGTTCGGTGCCGAAGCCGCCGCGCGGCACTACTTCGGCAAAAGCGCCGCGCAACTGAGCAGCAATGAAGCCGCCCGCCTGGCCGTGATGCTGCCCGCGCCGCGCCGCTTCGAGAAAACCCCGCGCTCGGCCTACCTGGCCGGGCGCACCCGCACCATCTTGCGCCGCATGCCGGCGGCGGAGCTGCCTTGAGGCGGGGAGACTGCCGAACTGCCAGACGCGAAAGAAAAGCCAAAAACAATAGCTTTTTGCGTATGCTATCAGACGATTTCAGATAGAAATGATCTGAAAATGAATTGGAAACTGCGCAAGCAGCTACCATTTAAACTTTCACTGATTGCGGCGCACAGGGCAGTCGCATTGAAAAAATGCTGTCTTGGCTCCCTCTCCACCCATCGGGGGAGAGGGAGCCAAGACAGGGACAGCTTTGAAGTTTTCGCTCTTGACTCAGGCGCGACTGCCCTGTTGCGGCCCAACGGGGCCACGCTGGTCATCGGGCCGTGCGGGCACGCGGTGCAGGCGCACGTCGGTGAAGGGGCGGGCGATCTGGATGCCTTCGGCGGCAAACAGCTCGTCGATGCGTTGCAGCAGCGCGTTCTGCACCGCCAGGCGCTCGCCCATGGAGGCGACGAACACGCGCAGCTCGAAGTCGAGCGTGCGTGCGCCGAAGGCCATGAACCAGGTGCGCAGCGGCGGCTCGGCCAGCACGCCGGGCACTTCGGTGGCGGCCTGCTGCAACAGGGCGTGCACGCGCGGCACGGGGCTGCCGTAGGCCACGCTCACGGGCAGGATGAGCCGGGTGACTTCGTCGCTCAGCGTCCAGTTGACGACCTGGTCGGTGATGAAGGTCTTGTTCGGGATGATGACTTCCTTGTTGTCGAAGTCCTGCACCACGGTGGCGCGCGTGCGGATGCGCGTGACGGTGCCCGTGATCTGGTTGACGGTGATGGTGTCGCCCACGCGGAAGGGGCGCTCGACGAGCAGGATCAGGCCCGAGACGAAGTTGGCAAAGATCTCCTGCAGGCCAAAGCCCAGGCCCACGGTGAGGGCGGCGGCCATCCACTGCATCTGCGACCAGCGCAGGCCCAGCAGCGACAGCGCGGTGAGCGTGCAGACGATGACGACGCCGTAGCGCAGCAGCGTGGCGAAGGTGTAGCGCACCGAGGCGGTGAAGCCGGCCCGCCCGGACAGCAGCAGCTCCACCAGGCCGGGAATGTTGCGCGCCAGGCTCAGGCCCAGCAGCAGCAGCGCGAGCGCCGTCAGCAGCGCGGCGACCGTGACGCTGCCCTGCACGGGCTGGCCGGCCGCGTCTTTTTCGGCGAACTGCCAGAGCGCGAGTGCGTCCAGCCGCGACAGCGCCGGCATCACGTCCGACCAGGCCAGCGCCAGCCCCACCAGCAGCAGCGCGATGCGCGCGATGCCCAGCAGGCGGCGCGTTTGCGCGGCCACCTGCACCAGCGCCAGCGCGGCGGTGTCGGGCAGCGGCGCGGCCAGGCCGGTTTTGGCATCCACCGCGTCAGGCCCGGCGTGCTCGGTCTGCCACTGGCGCAGCGCCAACTGGCGCTCGCCCAGCAGCACCCAGCGGATGGCCAGGCCGTGCAGCATCTGCACCATCACGATCACCACCAGGCTGTTGAGCAGGGCGTTGAGCACGATGGTGCTGGAGTACACGTAGCCGGCCACCGCCATCAGCGCCACGCCCATGAAGGCCGCCGGCAGGGCAATGGCCAGCGCGTGCCGCAGGGCTCCCGGGGTGGAGGGAAACGGCGCTTCGCGCCGCAGCAGCCAGGCCAGCAGCGCGCCCATGCCCACGCCGATGACGATGATGGCCACCCGCGCCTGAATGCCGGCGGCGGCATCGCTGTCGCGCGCCAGCGCCCACATGCCGAACAAGGTGGCGGGCAGCAGCACCCAGCAGGCGATCCACCACGCGCGGCGCAGGTGGCGCAGGCGGCTGGCGGGCCAGTGCAGGTGGGCCTCGGCCAGCCCGTCGGGAGCGATCAGCGCGCGCAACAGTGACAGCGGCAGCGTGAGCCAGGCCAGCACCAGCAGCGCCTGGCCGAGCGCCTGCGCGTCGGCCAGGCGACCGGCGCCCAGCTCCTGCACCAGCGTGCCCACGCTCCACAGGGTGACGGGCCAGGGAATGGCGCTGGCCACGGCCCAGACGAAGGCCTGCGCGGTGTAGCCGAAACGGTCTTGCAACACGTCGCGCGTGTGCGCGGCCAGCTGGCGCGACTGCCGCATGGCATGGCGGCGCAAGCCCCACAGGCCGGCCAGCAGCCCCAGCAGCGCCCAGGCCAGCGGGCGCGCTTGCAGGTCGCGCCACAGCAGTCGTCCGATGTCGGCGATGCGCGGGGCGATGGCGCGCGGGCCCAGCTCGCTCGGCAGCGCGGCCAGCCAGGCGGCGTTCATGGGCGCGTGGCTGGGCACCCACAGCAGCTCCTGGTTCATCAACCGCCGCAGCTCGCCGCCGCTTTCGATCATGGTGGTGAGTTGGCGGTCGGACTGCTCCAGCACGGCCACGCGCTGGGCCAGCAGGGCGCTGGCCTGCTCCAGCAGGCGCTGCTGCTGCGCGCGCAGGCTGGTGTTGGCGTCGGCTTCGGCACCAGCCTCGGTTTCGGCCTGCCAGACGTGCTGGCGCTGATCGGCCAGGGTGTACTGGCGCATGCGCAGCTCCGACAGGCGCGCCTGCACGTCGCGGCGTTGCAGCTCCAGCGGCAACGCGGCGGGCGTGGCCACGCGCTGACGCCACAGCCATTGGCCGATGGCCGCGCTGTTGCCGCCCACGGTCAGGCGGGTGCGCGCATCGCGCAGCACGGTGGCGATGCGCTCGCTGGTGCGCTCGTCGTCGGCCAGCTGTTCGCGCTCGCTGGCCAGCTGCACGGTGTCGGTCACGAGCTGGCGGGCCAGTTGGGCATTGGTGCGCGCCAGTGTGGCGGCGGTGGCGGGGTCTTGCCGGCGGGGCGTTGCGGGCTGCCCGGCCAGATGGTCATCCATCTGTGCATTCATTTGCGCATTCATTTGCGCGCCCAACTGCGCCTCCAGTTGCGCGGCCTGCTGCTCCAGCTGGCCCAGGCTGCCCTGGACGATGCGCTGGCCCAGCCAGGCCTGGCGCGGCTCGCTTTGCGCCAACTGGCGGCGCAGCACCTGCAGGTCGGTCTCGATGGCGGCCTGGCGGCTGCCGGCGGTTTCCTGCTCGCGCTCGCGCAGGGCGATTTCGGCCTGCAGGGCGGCGGCCTCGGCGCGGCGGCGCAGGGCCAGGGCGTCTTGCAGCGCGGCGGGCTGATCGGCGCTGGCGCTGGCGGGCACGGCCAGCTCGGCGGCGCGGCGGCGCAGCGCGACCAGGGTGTCGGCCACGCGGCGGGGCTGGGCAATGACCTCGGCCAGTTCGGCCGCGCGCTGGTCGATGCGGCGGCGCAGCTCGGTGCTTTCCTGCCGCTCGTGCGCCAGCAGGGCTTCGAGCGTGGCGGTGCTGGCACCTTCGGGCACGCTGGCGCGCCATTCGGCCCAGGCGGCACCGGCGGCCAGCGCGCCGGCGCGCGGCGCGGCGCTGGCCGTGGTTTCGGGCGGGGTGGCGGGCGGCAGCGCCTGGGCCTGCTGCCGCTGGGCTTCGGCCAGGCGCAGCGCGGCAGCGGCGGCGTCCAGCGCCTCGGTGGCTTGCGTGCGCTGCGCGTCGGTCAGGGCCGTTTCGGCCAGGGCGGAACGGGCACTGTCCAGCTGCGCCGGCGTGACCACGGTCTGCGCCTGCGCGGGCAGCCCGACAGCAAGCGCCAGCAGCAGCAGGGCAGTGGAAAGCAGGCGGTGCAGAGGCATCGGCGCCATGCTAGCAGCGCGGCGCGAGGGGTTCGAGGGCGGGCTTTTTCAGGGCGCCAGCGCCTGCGCGCCGGGCAGCGGCGCCAGGTCTTCCACGCGCCGGGGGGTGCCGATGGGGGCGCTGGCGCGGCCGACCTGCACGGCGCGCATGTCGGCTTCGCTCGGGTACAGCCCGGCGAGCCAGAAGTCCATGGTGCGGCGCACCAGCGGGGCGGCGTGGGCGGCGCCGAAGCCGGCGTTTTCGACGATGGCGGCGACGGCGATGCGCGGGTTGTCGGCGGGGGCGAAGGCGATGTAGAGCGAGTGGTCGCGCTGGTGCTCGGCCAGCGTGGCGGCGTTGTAGCGGCTGCGCTGGCCGATGGTGACGGCCTGGGCGGTGCCGGTCTTGCCGCCCGAGGTGTAGGGAGCGCCGGCGAACACGCCGCGCGAGGTGCCCTCCTGCACCACGCCGACCATGCCGCGCAGCACGGCGGCGACGTGCGCGGGCTGGTAGCCGAGGTTGTTGCTGGCGGCCAGGGGCAGCTCGTGCACCTCCAGGCTGAGCGCGTCCTGCCGCGCCTTGACCAGGTGCGGCACGTGGCGCACGCCGGCATTGGCCAGCGTGGCGGTGGCGCTGGCGAGCTGGAGCATGGTGAAGCTGTTGTAGCCCTGGCCGATGCCGAGCGAGATGGTCTCGCCCGCGTACCAGCGCTGCTGCTCGGGGCGGCGGTAGGCGTTGCGCTTCCATTCGGTGGAGGGCAGGATGCCGCGCGTCTCGCCGGGGATGTCGATGCCGGTGACCTGCCCGAAGCCGAGCGGCTTCATGAAGTCGTGGATGGCGTTGACGCCCATGTCGTTGGCGAGCTGGTAGTAGTAGACGTTGCTGGAGCGCACGATGGAGCGGTGCAGATCGACCGCGCCCAGCGCGTGGCCCGAGCGGAAGGTGTGGCCGGCAAAGGTCCACGAGCCGCCGTCCTGCGTGATGCTGCCGGCGGTGCGCTTGCCGGTTTCGAGCGCGGCCAGCGCCATGAAGGGCTTGTAGGTGGAGCCGGGCGGATAGAGGCCGCGCAGCGCGCGGTTGAGCAGGGGGCGGTCGATGGAGTTGTTCAGCTCGTCCCAGGTGTCGTGGTCGATGCCTTCGACGAAGAGGTTGGGGTCGAACGTGGGCTTGCTGACGAAGGCGAGGATTTCGCCGTTGCGCGGGTCGATGGCGACCAGCGCGCCACGGCGCTCGCCGTACATGTCTTCCACCAGCTTTTGCAGGCGGATGTCGATGGACAGGCGCACCGAGTCGCCGGGCGAGGCCGGGTGGCTGGCCAGGCGCCGCACGGCGAAGCCGCCGGCGGAGGTTTCCATCTGCTCCACGCCGGTGGTGCCGTGCAGGTCTTTCTCGTAGCTGGCTTCCACGCCGAGCTTGCCGATGTAGTCGGTGCCGCGGTAGTTGGCCGCGTCGTCGGAGTCTTCGATGCGCTCTTTCTCGCGCTGGTTGATGCGGCCGATGTAGCCGACCACGTGCGCGCCGGTGGCGCCCTGCGGGTAGGTGCGAAACAGCCGCGCCTTGATTTCCACGCCCGGAAAGCGGTAGCGCTGCGCGGCGAAGCGGGCCACTTCCTCGTCCGACAGGCGCATGCGGATGGGCAGCGAGTCGAAGCTGCGCGAGTCGGCGCGCAGGCGGCGAAAGCGGCGCCGGTCGCGCTGGCTGACCTCGACCACTTCGTTGATCGCGTCAATGGCCTCTTCCAGCGGGCGGTCGAGCCGCGAGGGCGTGATCTCCAGCGTGTAGGCCTTGTAGTTGGTGGCCAGCACCACGCCGTTGCGGTCGAGGATCTCGCCCCGGTGCGGCACGATCGGCACCACCGCCGTGCGGTTGGTCTCCGCGCGCCGCGCCAGCTCGTCGTGCCGCTGCACCTGCAGGAAATGCAGCCGCCACACCAGCAGCCCAAAGCCCATCAGCACCACCAGCGCCACCACGAGCAAACGCACGCGAAAGCGCGTGAGTTCGGCATCGGCGTTGCGGATTTCGGTCATGGAAGAATAGAATAAAATAGGAGCTGTTTGCGCATGTTATTGCTTAATTTCAGATGCTTTTATAACTAAAATCGTTTTAAATCGTGCGTAAGCAGCTATCAAATAATCAAAACAACATCAGCAAGTCTTTGGACACCGCTCACCCCCAACAGTTGCATCGCAGGGCTGCGCAGCAAGCCACGCGAAAAAACCCGTCATTCCCGCGAAGGCGGGAATCCAGTGCCTGCGCCCGAGCTGCGAAAAGGCCGCGAAGTCGGCCGCCCATCCAGGCCGCCCGAGCCGGGGTCCCCCCGGCGACCAGCGGCGTCCCCCCTCCGGGGGGAAGGCGCCGAAGGCGGCTCAGGGGGGAATTCACAACGGCCTGTTGGCATCCGGATTCGGCGCGCGCCGCTGCGGCGCCAGCAGCAGCACGCTGACGATGGGCCACAGCGCCGCCTCCAGCA
>JAUNTQ010000014.1:0-41039 GCA_030538605.1 Pseudomonadota bacterium | reverse complement strand
CGCTGCGGCGCCAGCAGCAGCACGCTGACGATGGGCCACAGCGCCGCCTCCAGCAGCGGGGCCAGCAGCACCGGCCAGCCGGGGAACATGGCACCGCCAATCAGGCGCAGCACGATGGTGATGGCGTGCGCGGCGGCAAACAGCGGCACCAACTGCACGGCCTGCCCCGGCACCGCAAACCACAGAATGCGCCGGTGCACCATGATGGCCCAGTAAATCAACACCGTGTAGGCCAGCGCGTGCTGGCCCAAGAGCGATGCCTGGTGTACATCCAGCATCAGGCCGAAGACGAAGGCCGCGCCAAGCCCCACGCGGCGCGGCTGGTGAATGCTCCAGAACACCAGCACCACGGCCAGAAAGTCGGGCATCCACAGCAGGCGGCCCACCGGCAGCAGGTTGAGCATCAGCGCCACGGCCAGGCTGCCCCAGATGAAGACGGGGCTGGCAGGCAGCAGCAGTGGCTGGCCACGCGGCATGATCATGGGCGGCTCCTCTCAGGCGGTGCGGCGCGCCCTGCCATCGCCGTGCGCGCAGGCGCTGACGCGGCTGCCGCGGCCGACGCGGGGGCAGGTGCATGGGCAGACGCTGGCACAGAAGCGGGCACAGAAGCAGATGCAGAAGTGGGTGTAGAAGCCGGTGCGAGCGGCAGCACGGTGCGCGCCTCGTCGTCCGGGGTCTGCGGCGTCACGGGGGTAAGCACCATCACATGCACCACACCGCCCAGCCGCGCCAGCGGCTCGCACAGGATGCGGGTGAACGAGGTGTCGCTGCGCCGATCCACCGACACCACGCGCGCCACCGGCAGCCCGGGCGGATACACGCCATCGACACCGCTGGTAGCCAGCAAGTCGCCCTCGCGCACGTCCTCGGTGGCCGACATGTAGCGCAGCTCCATCATGCCGCCGCGCGGCGAGGGGTCGCCATAGGCCACGCTGCGCGTGCCGGTGCGCGTGTTCATGACGGGGATGACCTGGTCGCGGTCGATCACCAGCGTGATCTCGGACACGAAGGGGTACACCCGCGTGATCTGCCCCAGCACGCCCTGCCCGTCCATCACCGGCGAGCCGGGCTGCACGCCCTGCAAGCGCCCCTTGTCGATCACCACGCGGCGGCTGTAGGGGTCGGTCGCGTCATACAGCACCTGCGCCGCCGTGGCAGGCACCTGCACCCGCTCGCGCAGCGCCAGCAGCTCGCGCAGGCGGGCGTTTTCCAGCATGAGCTGCTCCACCTGGCCGGCGCGCTGCGACTGCGCGGCCAGCTTCAGCCGCGCGGCCTCTTCGGTGGCGTGCGCCGTTTTCAAGTCGGTGAGGTAAGCCAGGCCCGTCTGCACCATCTGCACCGGCTGCAAGGCCACCCACTGCGCCGGATAAAGCACCGTGGCAATCGCCGCGCGCAGCGGCTGCACGATGTGAAAGCGCGCATCGGCCACCATCAGGAACAGCGCCAGCGCACTGAAAAACACCAGCCGCGACAACGCCGACGGCCCTTGCTTGAAAAAGGGCGGCGGCGAGCGGTCAAGGGTTTCAAGCGGCATGGCGGTTCAGCGCAGCGGGATCAGGGCAATCGCATTAAGAACAGCCGAACTGCCTCATGCCAAGGACGCCAAGGATTCGCGAAGGACGCGAAAAAGGCAGGTTTGAAGGCAGGATTGGTCGCAGGGGCCTGTTGGCAAGGGTTCGAGACTTTCCAAGTCATTGATTTTCAATGACATTCAAATGCGATTGCCCTGACAGCGGAATCAATTCACTACCAAAAAATGAGCATTATCCGCTGAATTCTTCGCCGCGCTGCGCTTTTTTTGTAGCAAAACTTACCCAACGCCACCCATTCTTCAGGCTGCGAAGCAAGTCTCGTAGGCTGGGTAGAGCCGAAGGCGAAACCCAGCGTTCTCGCGAGCCGGTTGCTGGGTTTCGCTTTCGCTCTACCCAGCCTACCAAGATGTGTGCATACACAAGCCCGCCAGCGGAAGAGGGAGCAAGCCCTTCAGAAGGCCGCGGAGCAGGCCATTCCAAAACGCCGTGCTCGGGGTCTCCCCGAGCACCAGCGTTGTCCCCCTCAGGGGGAAGGCGCCGCAGGCGACTCAGGGGGAGCGTCACTCATTCGTGAAGATGTTGCCCAGGCGTTCCATGCGCTCCAGCGCCAGGCCGCAGCCGCGCACCACGCAGGTCAGCGGCTCTTCGGCCACCAGCACGGGCAGGCCGGTTTCTTCGGCCAGCAGGCGCTCCAGGTCGCGCAGCAATGCGCCGCCGCCGGTCAGCATCATGCCGCGCTCGGCAATGTCGGCGCCCAGCTCGGGCGGGGTTTCTTCCAGCGCCTTCTTCACCTCCGAGACGATGCTGTTGAGCGGCTCGGTCAGCGCTTCCAGGATTTCGTTGCTGCTGATGGTGAAGCTGCGCGGCACGCCTTCGGAGAGGTTGCGGCCCTTGACCTCCATCTCCTTGACCTCGCTGCCGGGAAAGGCGCTGCCGATCTCTTTCTTGATCATCTCCGCCGTCGGGTCGCCGATCAGCATGCCGTAGTTGCGGCGGATGTAGTTGATGATGGCGTCGTCGAACTTGTCGCCGCCCACGCGCGCGCTGCCCTTGTAGACCATGCCGCCCAGGCTGATGACGCCCACTTCGGTCGTGCCGCCGCCAATGTCCACCACCATCGAGCCGCTGGCCTCGCTCACCGGCAGGCCGGCACCGATGGCCGCGGCCATGGGTTCCTCGATCAGGTAGACGTCGGACGCGCCCGCGCCGTGGGCCGATTCGCGAATCGCGCGGCGCTCCACCTGGGTCGAGCCGCAGGGCACGCAGATGATGATGCGCGGGCTGGGCTTGAACAGGCCGCGCGGGTGCACCATCTTGATGAACTGCTTGAGCATCTGCTCGGTGACGGTGAAGTCGGCGATCACGCCGTCCTTCATGGGGCGGATGGCCTCGATGTTGCCCGGCACCTTGCCCAGCATGGCCTTGGCCTCGCCGCCCACGGCCTGGATCGTCTTCTTGCCCTGCGGGCCGCCTTCGTGGCGGATGGCGACCACCGAGGGCTCGTCCAGCACGATGCCCTTGTCGCGCACGTAGATCAGGGTGTTGGCGGTGCCCAGGTCAATGGCCAGGTCGGTGGAAAAATACCGACGGAAAGCTCCAAACATGAAAGGTCCTTGTCCGGGCCACCGGCCAGCACCCGATGCCGTGGCCCTTTGAATCGATGCAGATGAGGTGTTTTGTCTTGCAAATACGGCCCGTTGCCGGGCCGTTGCATTCAAGTGCGCCACCACCTCCTGGGTGCGGCGCAAAGGCAGGATAATACCGCATGCCCCTTTATCGCCGTCAGCTGGCGCGAAGTAAAAAGTTTTCATTTGCAACCGATTTCTCGTGCGTTTTTCATGGCTTTGACATCTGACGACATTGGCCGCATTGCCCACCTGGCGCGGCTGGAACTGACGGGCGAGCAGCAAGCGCGCATGCACACCCGGCTGAACGACTTTTTCGGCATGGTGCAAGCCATGTGCGCCGTGGACACCCAGGGCGTGGAGCCGCTGGCTCACCCCATGGCCGCCGTGCAGGACGTGGCCCTGCGCCTGCAGGGCGACGTGGCGAGCGAGCCCGATGCGCGCACCGCCAACCAGCAAAACGCCCCCGCCGTTGAAGACGGCCTGTTCCTCGTGCCCAGGGTGATCGAATAAATGAGCGCGTTGCATGACCTCACCGTGGCCCAGCTGGCCGCCCAGCTGCAAGCCCGCCAGCTTTCGGCCACCGAGCTGGCCCGGCACTTTCTGGCCCGCTGCGCCGCCCATGCCAGGCTGGGCGCTTTTCTGGCCACCAACGAAGACGTGACCCTGGTCGAAGCCGCCGCCGCCGACGCGCGCCTGGCCCAGGGCGGCGCTCCCCTGCTGACAGGCGTGCCCATTGCGCACAAGGACATCTTCGTCACCACCGGCTTTCCCACCACCGCCGGCTCGAAGATGCTGGCGGGCTACCGCTCGCCATTTGAAAGCACCGTCACGCGCCGGCTGGGCGAGGCGGGCATGGTGTGCCTGGGCAAACTCAATTGCGACGAATTCGCCATGGGCTCGGCCAACGAGAACTCCGCCTTCGGCCCGGTGCAGAACCCTTGGGACACCGCGCGCGTGCCCGGCGGCTCCTCGGGCGGCAGCGCCGCTGCCGTGGCCGCGCGCCTGGTGCCTGCCGCCACCGGCACCGACACCGGCGGCTCCATCCGCCAGCCCGCCAGCTTCTGCGGCCTGACGGGCATCAAGCCCACCTATGGGCGCGCCAGCCGCTACGGGATGATCGCGTTTGCCTCCAGCCTCGACCAGGCCGGCCCCATGGCGCGCACCGCCGAGGACTGCGCGCTGCTGCTCTCAAGCATGTGCGGCCCCGACGTCGAGCGCGACTCGACCTCGCTCGACGTGCCCGCCGAAGACTTCACCCGCACGCTGAACGAGGGCATCGCCGGCCTGCGCATCGGCGTGCCGAAAGAGTTCTTCGGCGAAGGCCTGTCGCCCGACGTGCGCACCGCCCTCGACGCCGCGCTGGCCGAGCTGCAAAAGCAGGGCGCGCGCCTGGTGCCCATCAGCCTGCCGCGCACCGAGCTGGCCATCCCCGTCTACTACATCATTGCCCCCGCCGAAGCCAGCAGCAACCTGAGCCGCTTCGACGGCGTCAAGTTCGGCCACCGCGCCGCGCATTACACCGACCTGGAGGACATGTACAAGAAGACGCGCGCCGAGGGCTTTGGCGACGAAGTCAAGCGCCGCATCATGACCGGCACCTACGTCCTCAGCCACGGCTACTACGACGCCTATTACCTGCAAGCGCAAAAGCTGCGCCGCATGATCGCCGACGACTTCCAGCGCGCCTTCACCGAATGCGACGTGATCGCCGGCCCCGTCGCCCCCACCGTCGCCTGGTGCCTGGGCGAGCACAGCGCCGACCCGCTGGCCGACTACCTGGCCGACATCTACACCCTGCCCGCCAGCCTGGCCGGCCTACCTGGCATGAGCGTGCCCGCGGGCTTTGGCGAGGGCAACATGCCGGTGGGCCTGCAACTCATCGGCAACTACCTGAAAGAAGGCCAGCTGCTGAACGTGGCGCACCGCTTGCAACAGGCCACCGATTTCCACCTCCGCACGCCGGAGGGCTTCTGACCATGTCCGCCAAACTGATTCAAGGCTACGAAGTCGTCATCGGCTTCGAGACGCACGCCCAGCTGCAAACGAAAAGCAAGATCTTCAGCCGCGCCAGCACCGCCTTTGGCGCGGCTCCCAACACGCAGGCCAGCGCGGTGGACATGGCCCTGCCCGGCACGCTGCCGGTGATGAACCGCGAGGCGGTGCAGTGCGCCATCAAGCTGGGGCTGGCGCTGGGCTCCCACATTGCGCCGCGCAGCATTTTTGCCCGCAAGAACTACTTCTACCCCGACCTGCCCAAGGGTTACCAGATCAGCCAGTTCGAGATCCCGGTGGTGCAGGGCGGCGAGGTGGCGTTCTTCCTGGGTGACGAGAAGAAGGTCGTGCGCCTGGTGCGCGCGCACCTCGAAGAAGACGCGGGCAAGTCGCTGCACGAAGACTTTCACGGCCAGAGCGGCATCGACCTGAACCGCGCGGGCACGCCGCTCTTGGAGATCGTGACCGAGCCCGACATGCGCTCGTCCGCCGAGGCGGTGGCGTATGCGAAGGAGCTGCACGAGATCGTCACCTGGATCGGCATCTGCGACGGCAACATGCAGGAAGGCAGCTTCCGCTGCGACGCCAACGTCAGCGTGCGCAAGCCCGGCGACAAGCTGGGCACGCGGCGCGAGATCAAGAACCTGAACAGCTTCAAGTTCATGCAGCAGGCGATCGATTTCGAGATCCGCTGGCAGATCGAGCAGATCGAAGACGGCCACGCCATTCAACAGGCCACCGTGCTGTTCGACCCCGACACCGGCGAGACGCGCGCCATGCGCAGCAAGGAAGACTCGGCCGACTACCGCTACTTTCCCGACCCCGACCTGCCGCCGCTGTGCATTGCCGCGCAATGGATCGAGGACGCGCGCGCGCACATGCCCGAGCTGCCGCGCAAGATGGCCGAGCGCTTCGTGGCCGACTACGGCCTGCCCGAATACGACGCGACGACGCTGACGCAATCGCCCGCGATGGCCGCGTATTTCGAGCAGGTGGCCACCGCCAGCGGCCAGCCCAAGCTGGCCAGCAACTGGGTGATGGGTGAAATATCTCGTCGCATGAATAGCGATGGTCTGACGATGCAGGATGTTGCTTCTCGCGTTCGTGCAGTTGATCTGGGCATCATTCTCAAAATGATCGCAGAAGGCACGATTTCCTCTAGCGGTGCAAAACCACTGTTTGCACGTGTTTGGGACGATGGGTTGCAGTTTGTCGCGCCAGATGGAATTGCCTCCTTGGTCGATCAAATGGGTTTGCGCCAGATGAACGACGCCGGCGCGCTGGAAAAAATCATCGACGAGGTGATTGCCGCCAACCCCGACAACGTGGCGCAGTTCAAGGCCGGCAAGGACAAGGCCTTCAACGCCCTGGTCGGCCAGGTGATGAAGGCCAGCAAGGGCAAGGCCAACCCGGCGCAGGTGAACACGCTGCTGCGTGCGCGGCTGGAGAGTTGACTTCTGGTCAATCCCATAAACAAGCCGACAGGCGTTTCGGCTGCCCACTCCTTCCCCCGCTGGGGGAAGGCTGGGATGGGGGCTGACCACCTTGGATGAATCCACCGTGGTTGGCCCCCACCCCAACCCTCCCCCAGCGGGGGAGGGAGTAAGAAACGTCTGATTGTTCTTGGGTTAAGTTACAGAAAGATAGCTGCTTGCGTACGTTTTTAGGCGTTTTCAGATACAAAACCATCTGAAAACGTTTTAAATCGTACGCAAGAAGCTACTTTTATTGAATCAACAACCAGCCCTTCAAGGCCGGCCCGCAGCAGCAGCCGCTTCGACGCGGGCCTTCCACAGCGGCGCAAGGCGCGCGGCTTCTTCGTCGAACTGGGCGTTGATGCGGTCGCGCTCGCCCTGCTGGCCGGCGATCACGCGGCGCTGCTCTTGCACGGCCTGGGCGTTGTGCTCGATGCCGCGGCGCACCGTGGCGGGCGCGCGCGAGGGGTCCTTGCGGTAGAACTCCATCTCGTCGTCGAGCTTCTGGCGCTCTTCGCCCAGCTCGGCAATGCGGCGCTCGGCCGCGTCCACCACTGTTTGCGACTGCGCCAGCGCACTGCGCCGACCGGCTTCGTGCGCGGCCTGGTCGGGGTAGCGGGTGATGAGCGCCTGGTCGCGGCGCTGGGTGTTGAGCGCGCGCTGGCGCTCCACCTCGGCTTCGCGCGCGCGCGCCTCGCGTGCCTCGCGCTCGGTGACGGTCATGGTGGGCGGGATCACGCGCAGCGTGGTGCCGCTGCTGTTCAACTGGCGCTGCTCGCGGTCGAGGCAGGCCATGATGGGACGGTCCGACGTCAGGCGCCGGCCCTGCGCGTCCACGCAGGTGTAGATGCCGCTGACCGATGGTTTCTGCCCGGCGCCCTGCGCCCACGCAGCGCCCGCCGCGCCGCTGGCCAGCGCGGCGGTCAGCAGCACGGGCAGCAGGCGGGTCAGGGCGTGGTGCACCAAGGTGCCGGGTGGTGAAAAAATCATCTCGGGGGAGTCAGCAGGTCAGGCTCTGCGCCGTAGCGGGCGCGGTAGACCGACACGGCTTCAAAGTATGGCAAAAAATGGTCACTTTGACCCAGGTGCTGCAATAACTGCGCCAGACTGGCGATGGCACACACCTGCAAGCCCAGCGTTTGGCGGACATATTGCACGGCCGACCACGAAACATCGTGCCCGTTCTCGGTGGCTTTTTCCTGCCGGTCGAGCGCAATGGCCACGGCATGCGGGGTGGCGCCTGCGGCGCGGATGAGGGCGATGGACTCGCGCACCGCCGTGCCGGCGGAGATCACGTCATCGACGATGAGCACGCGGCCCTTGAGCGGCGCGCCCACCAGCACGCCGCCTTCGCCGTGGTCCTTGGCCTCCTTGCGGTTGTAGGCAAAGGGCTTGTTCACGCCCAGCCGTGCCAGCTCCAGCGCCACCACCGCGCCCAGCGGAATGCCCTTGTAGGCGGGGCCGAAAATCACGTCGAACGCGATGCCCGATGCCACGATGGCCTGTGCATAGAATTGCGCCAGCCGCGCGAGCTTGGCGCCGTCATCGAACAGCCCGGCGTTGAAAAAATACGGGCTCAGCCGCCCCGCCTTGGTCGTGAACTCGCCAAAGCGCAGCACGCCGCTTTCGATGGCGAACTGCACGAAGGCCTGCGCCAGCGCATCCTGCCCCGCGCCCTCTGCCTCGCCCCTGTTCACTGCCCGGCCTGCCGTCGTCATAAGGAAGTTTCTCCCGTGTTCAAACTCACCAGCCTGAACCTCAACGGCATCCGCTCAGCCGCCACCAAGGGCGTGCAAGCCTGGCTGGAACAACACGCGCCGGATTGTATTTGCGTGCAGGAGATGAAGGCCCAGCTGCCCGACATCGAAGGCAAGCTCGACACCCTGGCCGGCCTGCGCGGCCACTTTCACCTGGCCAGCGCCAAGAAGGGCTATTCGGGCGTGGGCATCTACACCCGCCACGAGCCCAGCGAGGTCATCGCAGGCTACGGCTCGCCAGAGTTCGACGCCGAAGGCCGCTATCTGGAAGCGCGCTTCGACACGCCCGCGCGCAAGTTCTCGGTCATCAGCTGCTACTTTCCCTCAGGCTCGTCCGGCCCCGAGCGACAAGAAGCCAAATACCGCTTCCTGGCCGAGTTCTACCCCTACCTGCACGCCAAGAAAGCCGAACGCGACTTCGTGCTGTGCGGCGACGTGAACATCGCCCACAAGGAAATCGACCTCAAGAACTGGAAAGGCAACCTGAAGAACTCGGGCTTTCTGCCCGAAGAGCGCGCCTGGATGACCCGCGTGATCGACGAGCTGGCCCTGGTCGACGTGTACCGCCGCCTGCACCCCGACACCACCGGCGAGGCCTACACCTGGTGGAGCAACCGCGGCCAGGCCTATGCCAAGAACGTGGGCTGGCGGCTCGACTACCACCTGGCGACTCCCGCCATCGCGCAGCAAGCGCGCGCCACGTCGATCTACAAGGACCAGAAGTTCAGCGACCACGCGCCGATCACGGTGGATTACGCGCTGCAGGTGTAGGCGGTTCAGCCGGCTGATGCGCCGATGGATGCGCTGAGGACGTGGCCATGCGTGGAGTCGGTGGCATAGACCGTGTGCCCATCGCTGGCAATGGCAAGGTTGGTGATGGATGCGCCGCGCGGGCCTTGCAGGATCAGCTCCGGCTCGGCCAGGTGGTTCAGCACCCAGATGCGCCCCAGCCCGGGGTTGGCCACCAGCAGACGCCCCTGCGCATCCATCGCCAGTCCGTCCGGCCCGCTGGGACCGTGGGAAGTGAAGAACTGGCCCGCCTTGGACACGCTGCCGTCCGGCAGCAGCGGCATGCGCCAGACACAGTTGCCGCGTGTGGCGGCGACGAACAGAAAGCGCCCGTCGTTCGACAGCACGATGCCGTTGGGGCTGGGCACGTTGTGCAGCAGCAGATCCAGCCGCCCCGCGGGTGACAGGCGATAGACGCGTCCGGTGGGATCGTGCAGGCCCGTCTGCCCCTGGTCGGTGAAGTACAGGTTGCGCCCGGCGTCGAACGTGAGGTCGTTCACGCCCTTGAAGCGTTCGCTGTTGCGGCGCTCGAGGCAGGGGCGCACCTGCCCGTCGCGCACGTCCAGCGCCATCAGGCCGTTCTTGTAGTCCGTCACCAGCAGTTCGTCGGGCGAGAGGAACTTCATGCCGTTCGGCTCGCCGTCCCACTCGGCCACCTGCGTCCAATCGCCACCGGGAGTGATGCGAAACACGCGCCCGAACGGAATGTCGGTCACGTACAGGTTGCCTTGCGGGTCGAACACCGGGCCTTCCAGGAAGGAGTCGGCCAGGCGTCCGCCCTGATTGACATCGGCCCAGTGGCTGCGCACACCCGTGCGCCGCAGCTCAGCGGGCATGGATGTGAACAGCTTCAGCGCGCGCACCTCGGGCGGGTTCAGCAGGAACATGGCGCACTCCTTCTTACTGGCGCTCGAATGCGGTGTGGGCCGCCACTTTGCCCCAGGCGCCGGTGCTGTCCTTGAGCAGTCTGGCAAAGGCTTCGCTGCCGATCTGCCTTGACTCGGCCCCCATGCCTTCGGCAAACGCCTTCATGTCGGCACTGGTCATGGCGGTGGCGATTTCCTTTTGCAGGCGCTCCAGTACGGCGGGTGGCGTGCCGCGTGGTGCCCACAGGCCGGTGAAGTTGAGCACGCCGTCCCAGGGCACACCCGCCTCGCGGAAGGTGGGCACGTCCGGCAGCGCGGCAATGCGCTTGTCGCCGCTGACGGCCAGCATGCGCATCTTGCCGCCACGCACGCTGCTCATCAGCCCCGTGGTCGAGGCGATCTGCATGTCCACCGTGCCGGAGAGCACGGCCTGCGACGCCTCGGCCGCGCCCTTGAACGGCACGTGCATCAGCCGCGCGCCGGATGCGATGCCCAGCGCCTCGGCGGCAAAGTGCGGCGTGGTGCCGGGGCCGCCCGAGCCGTAGGTGACGGTGTTGGGCTTGGCCTTGCCCTCGGCCACCAGATCGGCCAGTGTCTTGAAGCGCGACGAGGCGTTCACGGCCAGGCCCATCGGCGCGAACACGTAGGCGGCCACGGGCACCAGATCGCCGTCATGGTTGAAAGGCAGCTTCTTGAAGATGTGCGGCAGCAGCGAGTAGGTGGTGTCGTTGGCCAGCAGCGTGTAGCCGTCGCCTGGCGCCCGCGCAGCTTGCAAGGTGCCGATGGTGCCCGTGCCGCCGGCGCGGTTTTCGACGTAGAAGCTGCGACCCGTCTGCTCGGTGAGCTTTTGCGCCATTTTGCGCGTGGCCACGTCCACGGCACCACCGGGCGCATAGGGCACGATGATGCGCACGGGCTTAGATGGGTAGCCGCTGGCCCATGCGGGCGCGCAAGCACAGGCGCCGGCAACGGCCAGTGTCAGGGCGGCGCGGCGGGTGAGGGATGAAGTCATGGCGTGTCTCCTTGCAGGCGGGTTGTCAAACGGTGGCGGTCAGCGCATCCAGCACATTGCGCGCCGCGCCCACGCCCATGTGGACGTAGGCGTCACCGGTGACGCCGCCGATGTGCGGACTGAGGATGAGATTGGGCTGGCCGTGAAAGGGGTGATCGGCGGCCATGGGCTCCACGGCAAAGCTGTCCAGTCCGGCGGCGGCGACTTGCCCCGAGCGCAAGGCGGCCAGCAGGGCGGCTTCGTCGATCAGGCCGCCGCGCGCGGTGTTGACCAGCAGCACGCCGCGCTTGCAGGCCGCCAGCGTGCGGGCGTTGACCATTTCGTGGTTGTCGGGCGTGAGCGGGCAGTGCAGCGAAATGGCATCGGATTCGCGCCAGAGCGTGTCCAGATCCACCGCACGGATGCAGGACGGCAGGTTCAGCGCAAAAGGATCGTGGCCCAGCACCTGCATCTCCATCGCGTCGCACATGCGTGCGACGCGCAGGCCGATGGCGCCCAGACCCACCAGGCCGATGGTGCGCCCGCGCAGCTCGACGCTCTTGTGCGTGGCCTTGTCCCAGTGGCCGGCGTGCATGCGCGCGTTGAGCGGCACCACCGATTTGGCGCAGGCCAGCAGCAGCGCCAGTGCCTGCTCGGCCACCGCCGCCGCGTTGGCGCCCACGGCGGCGCGCACCGCAATGCCGCGCGCCTGGGCGGCCTCTTTGTCGATGGTGTCGGTGCCGCTGCCGTGCTTGGCGATCACGCGCAGCGAAGGCGCGGCATCCATCACCGCCGCGCCCACCTTGCCGTAGCGCACGATGATGGCTGCCGGGTCGTGCTGGCGGCACAGGGCAATCAGCGCCGGTTCGGCCGGCGTCTTGCCCGCGTAAATCACCTCGAAACCTTGCAGCAGTTCGAGTGCCTGCGGCGCCAGGTCGGCGCCGGTCACGATAAGGGCGGGGCGGGCGCTCACAGGTTTTCTCCTTCCTTCAGCACACCCGCAGCGCGCAGGGCAGCGGTCAGCCATTTGGCGGCGGTGTCGCCGCGCGAGATGGCCGCCAGCCGAGCGGCCTCGTCGGCCACCTTCTTGTCGGCCAGCGCCAGCATGGCGGGGGCTTTCTCGCGCTCGATCACCACCACGCCATCGGCGTCGCCCACCACCAGGTCGCCGGGGTTGACCACGGCCCCTGCGGCGCAGATGGGATGGTTGATGCGGCCGGGCACGCACTTGGTCGGTCCGGCGGGGTTGAAGCCCGCGCTGAACACGGGAAAGTCCAGCGCCAGCAAGTCCAGCCGGTCGCGGATGGCACCGTCCACCACCACGCCCGCCAGGCCGCGCTTCTTGCAGGCGCTGAGCATGAGCGTGCCCATGAGCGCAGCGCTCTGCTCACCCTTGCCGTCGATGACGAGCACGTCGCCGGGCCGGGCCAGCGCGATGGCGGCATGCACCATCAGGTTGTCGCCGGGGCGCACCTCCACGGTGAAGGCCGGGCCGGCCACGCGCATGCCGTGGTGCACGGGCGCCACGCGCGCGCCCAGGGTGCCGCGCCGCCCGGCCACGTCGGCCAGGATGGCTGCCTGGTAGGACGAGGCTTTTTCAACCACGTCGGCGGGCACGCGCGGGATGTCGCGAATGATGTCGGGAAAAGGGTTCATGTTCAGGGTTTCGTAGATGGATGCAGGTGCACGGTGTCAATGCGTCAGCACGACGGCGGTTTGCAATGCGAGGGCGCGCCCGCCATCGGCGCACGCAAGCAAGTCGGCTCGAATCTCATGGGTGTTGTCTCCTGGCGGTAAAGCACCGTCCTCGCGCGGCGCCATGGCAGGCATGCTAGATGCGTGTTTCGTTCAATACAATATCGTTTCAACAAATGAATCAAGGTGCATCATGGAAAACGATGAAGAGCCGGGCGCCGGTGGAGTGGTCGCCGTCACGCGGGCGCTTTCTTTGATGGAAGCATTCGGGGTAGGCGAATCGGCGCTGCCATTGGCCGAGCTGAGCCGCCGCTCGGGCATGCACAAGACGACGGTGCTGCGGCTGGCGCGCACCTTGGCGCTGTCGCACTACATGGTGCAGACCGAAGCCGGGCAGTGGCGCCTGGGGCCGGCAGCGGGCTGGCTGGGCGCGCGTTACCAGGCAGGCTTCGACGTGAACAACGTGGTCGATCCCACGTTGCGCGAGCTGGTGGACGCCACGGGCGAAAGCGCCTCGTTTTACGTCCGCGAAGGCGAGATCCGTGCGTGCGTGGCCCGGGTGGAGGGGCCCCAATCGATACGCCACCACGTGCGCATCGGCGGGCGGCTGCCGCTGGAGCTAGGCGCGCCGGGACGCGTCATTCTGGCCTTCAGCGGCGCGCAAGGCGAGCCCTACGAAGCCATTCGCCGCTGCGGCTACCACCTGTCACTGGGTGAACGCGAACCGGATGTCTCCAGTGTGGCGGCACCGGTGTTTGGTCTGAACTGGCGTTTGCTGGGCTCCATGTGCATTTCCGGCCCCAGCAGCCGGCTGACGAAGAAAAAGCTCGAAAAGCACGCCCAAGCCGTTATTCGCGCCGCCAACCAGTTGTCGTACGCGCTGGCGGGCAGCCGTTCGCCAGCCACACCTGCGGTGTTATCGCGTTGGCATCCGTGATGCCTGCGCGCTCACCATGCGCATCACAATGCCTGCACCGGCCACCGTGCCCGACACGCCGAGGCGAGCACCCCATGACTGCCACCACCGATATCCCAACCGCCTCCACCGACACGAGTTGGCTGCAAGACGACATCCGCCTCTTGGGCCGCCTGCTGGGCGAAACCATTGCCACGCAGCAGGGGCAGGCGGCGTATGAGCTGATCGAGCGCATCCGCCGCCTGTCGGTGGCCTACCGCCACAAGGGCGATGCCGCCGCCGAGGCGCGCCTGCACCGCGTGCTGCATGGCCTGAGCGCCGAGCAGATGGTGAGCGTGGTGCGCGCCTTCACCTATTTCAGCCACCTGGCCAACCTGGCCGAAGACCGCCAGCACATTCGCCGCCGCATGTGGCATGAGCGCCTGGGCCACGTGCAGCCCGGCAGCCTGGAGGGCGCTTTCGCCCGCCTGCGCCAGCGCGGCGTGTCGCGCAAGGCGGTGGCCGACTGGCTGACGCACGCCGAGCTGTCGCCCGTGCTCACCGCCCACCCCACCGAAGTGCAGCGCCAAAGCGTGCTGCAAACCGAGCGCGCGCTGGCCGAGCTGCTGGCCGAGCGCGACCGCCTGCGCCAGCACACCACGCCGCCCGATGCGCTGAATGCCGACGAACAGCGCGCCCTGGCCGCCAGCCACAGCGCCGATCTGGCCGCCAACGAAAGCGCCCTGCACACGCAGGTGCTGCGCCTGTGGCAAACCCGCCTGCTGCGCGACGAGCGCCTGAGCGTGCGCGACGAAATCGAGAACGCGCTGGGCTATTACCACAGCACCTTTCTGCCCGAGATACCGCGCCTGTATCAGCGGCTGGAGCAGCACCTGGGCGGCGCGAGCGCGGCATCGTTCTTGCGCATGGGCCACTGGATGGGCGGCGACCGCGACGGCAACCCCAACGTCGATGCCCACACGCTGCGCCAGGCGCTCACGCGGCAGGCCGATGTGGCGCTGGCGCATTACGCCGAACAGCTGCATGCGCTGGGCGCAGAGCTGCCGCTGTCGGCCCTGCTGGTGCAGGTGTCGCCCGCGCTGGCGGCGCTGGCCGACGCCTCGCCCGAGCAAGACCCGCACCGCAACGACGAGCCATACCGCCGCGCGCTGGCTGGCGTGCGTGCGCAGCTGGCGGCCACCCGCAGGCAACTGATGGGCGACGAAGCCGCAACGGCAGCGGCGGCCACGCCCTATGCCGATGCGGCCAGCTTGCGCGCCGACCTGGATGTGATCGACCAGTCGCTGCGCGCCAACGGCAGCGCCGCGCTGGCGGACGGGCGGCTGGCCGCGCTGCGCCGCGCGGTGGACGTGTTCGGCTTTCACCTGGCCAGCGTCGATTTGCGCCAAAGCTCTGACCAGCACGAAGCCGTGGTGGCCGAGCTGCTGGCGGCCGCCGCCGTCTGCCCCGACTACGCCGCGCTGCCCGAGGCCGAGCGGCGCCGCCTGCTGCTGGCCGAGCTGGCCGACCCGCGCCCGCTGCGCCTGCCCCGCCATGCCTACAGCGCGCTGGCCGAGCGCGAGCTGGCCGTCTTCGACACCGCGCGCAGCTTGCGCCAGGCGCTGGGCGCACAAGCCGTGCGCCACGCCATCATCAGCCACACCGAAGAGGTGAGCGACCTGCTGGAAGTGCTGCTGCTGCAAAAAGAAGCGGGGCTGCTCCAAGACAGCGCGGGCCTGCTCGTGGTGCCCTTGTTCGAGACCATTGGCGATTTGCAACGCGCCGACACCATCATGGCCGACTACCTCGCCCTGCCCGGCGTGGCCGAGCGCGTGCGCGCCGGTGGCGGCACGCAAGAGGTCATGCTGGGCTACTCCGACAGCAACAAGGACGGCGGCATCCTGATGAGCAACTGGGCGCTCTACCAGGTGGAGCTGGCGCTGGCGCGCCTGTTCGACCAGCGCGAGCGCGCCGACCGCCGCAAGAACCTGGCCCCATTGCGCCTGCGTCTGTTCCACGGACGCGGCGGCACCGTGGGGCGCGGCGGCGGCCCCAGCTACCAGGCCATCCTGGCCCAGCCGCCCGGCACCGTGCGCGGGCAGATGCGCCTGACCGAGCAGGGCGAGGTCATCGGTGCCAAATACGCCAACCCCGGCATTGGCCGCCGCAACCTGGAGACGCTGGTGGCCGCGCTGCTCGAATCGTCCCTCAAGCCCGCCCGGCAAAGCGTGCCCGACGCCTTTCTGCACGCCGCCGCGCAGCTGGCCGAGACCAGCCAGCAGGTCTACCGCGCGCTGGTGATGGACACCCCCGGCTTTGCCGACTACTTTGCCGCCGCCACGCCGCTGGGCGAAATCGCGCAGCTCAACATCGGCTCGCGCCCCGCCTCGCGCAAGGCCAGCACGCGCATCGAAGACCTGCGCGCCATTCCGTGGACTTTCAGCTGGGCGCAGTGCCGCGTCACGCTACCGGGCTGGTACGGGCTGGGCGGCGCGGTACACGCTTTCTTGCAGGCAGACGACGGGCAGAGCTTGACAGACAAGCGCGAACTGCTACAAAAAATGTACTGCGAATGGCCCTTCTTCAACACCCTGCTGTCCAACATCGACATGGTGCTGGCCAAAAGCGACCTGGGCCTGGCACGCGTTTACGCCCGGCTGGTACCCGATGCACGGCTGCGGCGCACCGTGTTCAGCGCCATCGAAAGCGAATGGCAGCGCACCGCCGATGCGCTTGCCCTCATCACCGGCCACACCGAGCGCCTGGCTGGCAACCCCGCCATGGCCCGCTCCATCCGCCACCGCTTTCCCTACATCGACCCGCTGCACCACCTGCAAGTCGAACTCATCCGCCGCCAGCGCGCGGGCCAGAAAAGCGAGCGCGTGCAGCGCGGCATCCACATCGCCATCAACGGCATCGCCACTGCGCTGCGCAACACGGGGTGAGGAGCGCCCCGCAGGGCGGAACCCCGAAGGGATTCCGCCAACCGCAGCGCCCACATCGCGCGCAGCTCGTCGGAATCGCTGCGCGGTTCCAACCTACGGCCCTCAACGCCCAAGCTCTTCTGGTGACAATGCCCCCCATGCTCGCCTACCAAACCCTGCCCGTCACCCCCTTCCAGCAAAACTGCACCCTCGTCTGGTGCCCGGCCACGATGAAAGCGGCGGTGATCGACCCCGGCGGCGAGCTGCCGCGCATCGAGGCTGCGGCGCACGCGCAGGGCGTCACGCTGGAGCAGATATGGCTCACCCACGCCCACATCGACCACGCCGGCGGCGCAGGCGAGCTGGCGCGCACGCGGCAGCTGCCCATCGTCGGCCCGCACGAGGGCGACAAGTTCTGGATCGACGCCCTCGCCGAGCAGGCGCGCATGTTCGGCTTTGCCCCCGCCGAAGCCTTCGCCCCCACGCGCTGGCTGCACGACGGCGACACCGTGCAGATCGGCCAATGCACGCTCACCGTGCGCCACACCCCCGGCCACACGCCCGGCCACGTGGTGTTCCACTCGCCCGAAGCCCGCCGCGCCTTCGTCGGCGACGTGCTGTTTGCAGGCAGCATTGGCCGCACCGACTTTCCCGGCGGCAACCACGCCCAGCTGCTGGCCAGCATCCGCGAGCGCCTGTGGCCCCTGGGCGACGACACCGTCTTCATCCCCGGCCACGGGCCGGAAAGCAGCTTCGGCCACGAGCGCCGCCACAATCCTTTCGTGCGTGAACAGGCGGAATAGATAAAAAAAGAAGCTGCTTGCGTATGTTTTAAAACGATTTCAATATCAAATTCATATGAAATCGTTTTAAAACATACGCAAGCAGCTCACTTTATTTTTGTTCAAGGCGTACCAGAAAAGGTGAATACATCACAAGCTGCACGGCACTTCGTCACTGTTTGATACAGGTGTAATGCATAGACTTACACGCAGTCACACACGTTTCGCCGCTCCCAGGAGGACGCCATGCACACCGCCGCTGCCACCCCGTTCACGAAAAACCCCGTCCTGCCCTTTGGCATGGAGGGCGGTGCCCACGCCGAGGGCCTGCTCTCGCCCGGCTTTCTGCTGCGGCTGCTGGACGAGATCGACTACGGGCTGATCGTGGCCGGGGTTGACGGGCGCATTCACCACGCCAACCACCTGGCCCGCCACGAGCTGGGCAGCGCCCGCCTGCTGTGGGCCGACGGCGACGGCCGCCTGTCCGGTGCCCACAACGCGCTCACCCGCCAGCTGCACGCCGCGCTGGGCGACGGCGCGCAGGGCAAGCGCCGCCTGCTCACCTTCAGCCACGACAGCCACAGCCTGCCCGTGGCCGTGGTACCGCTGTCGCACGCGCTGGAAGGCAGCGACGACGGCCTGGTGCTGCTGGTCATGGCGCGCCAGCACGCCAGCGGCAACCTGACGCTGGACATGTTCGCCCGCGAACACAGCCTGACGCCCACCGAGCAGGCCGTGCTGCGCGCGCTGTGCGAAGGCTGCGCCGTGCAGGACATCGCCACGCGCCACGGCGTGGCCGAATCCACGGTGCGCACGCAGGTGCGCTCGCTGCGCGACAAAACCGGCGCAGGCGGCATCCGCCAGCTGGTGCAGCGCGTGCTCTCGCTGCCGCCCATGGTGCCCGCCCTGCGCGCCGACGGCCGCATGCCCCGCGCACCCGCGCGCGGCCGCGCCCACCCGGGGCACTGGCCCTTTGCCCTGGCCAGCGCTTGAAGTACGCACGCATTTTTGCGAGGCTGAACCCGTAGGGCGGAACCCCGAAGGGATTCCGCCAGCGACGCACCCACGACACCAACACGCCAGCACAAACGCGGCGTTGGCTGCTCCCGCGACCGTGCAGCCACACCCGCCTGGGCCGATGGCAGGCGCAAGCGTCGGCTGCCCCCGCTGACGCTGGCGGAATCCCTTCGGGGTTCCGCCCTGCGGGTGGCCCTGGAAAGAGGCTTGCCTGCACGAGGCCAGCCCTATGATGCGCGGCATGCCCGCCGCCGCCTTGCCCACGCTCGACGCCCCCTCGCCCCACGCGGCGGCGCTGGCCGCGCGCGGTGCCGAGCGGCATTACCGGCGCGGCACACTCATCATTCAGGAAGGCGAGCGCGGCGACACGCTTTACATCGTGCGCTCGGGCCGCCTGCGCGCCTTCGTCTCCGACGCCAGCGGCAAGGAACTCACGCTCGGCCTGTACGGCCCGGGTGAATATCTGGGCGAAATGTCGCTCGACGGCGGCCCCCGCTCGGCCAGCGTGGAAGCCACCGAGCCCACCGTGTGCGCCCTCGTCACGCGCGAGGCGCTGCTCGCCTACATCGCCGAAGCGCCCGCCTTCGCGCTGGAGCTGATGGCCCGCCTCATCCGCCGCGCACGCCTTGCCACCGACAACGCCCGCAGCATGGCGCTGATCGACGTCTACGGCCGCCTGGCCCGCCTGCTCGAACAGCTTGCCGGCCCGCCCGACGCAGCAGGCGCACGCACCCTCACCGAGCGGCTCACCCACCAGCAGATCGCCCAGCACCTGGCCTGCTCGCGCGAGATGGTCAGCCGCCTGCTGAAAGACCTGCAAACCGGCGGCTACCTCACCACGCGCGAACGCCACCTGGTGCTGCTCAAGCCCCTGCCGCCGCGCTGGTAGACCACGCCACGCCGCCCACCGAAGGCGGCACAAGCGCACACTTGCGCCGCCTTTGCACACCGGCCCCACACCTCGCCCCGACGGTAACGCGCCGTAACATGCCAGCCGTGCAATGCCCACGCTGCCACTCGCCCGTCCAACCGCGCCAGCCCGTGTGCGGCAGCTGCGGCATGGCCCTCACGGTGGCCGCACCCGCCCGCGCGCCTGCCCCCCCGGCCAGCGCCGACACCCCCGCCCACGCGCCCTGCCCACGCTGCCAGACCGCCTGCGCGGCGGGCGCGCGCTTTTGCGCGCAGTGCGGCCAGGCGCTGCCCCGCCGCGCGCCCGACACCCGCGCCCCGCTGGCCGCGCCCCCGCCCGGCGCGGCCTGGGGCGCCATCAAGCCGGCCACCATCCTGTTTGCCGACATTGCCGACTCCACCCAGCGCGTGGCCCAGCTCAGCCCCGAGCAGGCCATGCAGCAGCTGCAGCCGGCCATCGCGCGCATGGTGCGTCTGGTCGAGCAGCACGGCGGCACCGTGCTGCGCACGCTGGGCGACGGGGTGATGGCCTTGTTCGGCGTGCCCCGCGCGCTGGAGCAGCACGCCGAGCAAGCCTGCCTGGCCGCCTTGCGCATGCAACAGGCCTTCGGTCCGCTGGCCGCGCGCGCGCCCGGCGAGCAGAGCGGCCCGCGGCTGGCGCTGCGCATCGGGCTGCACACGGGCAAGGTCGCCTCCGACCCCACCGAGGCGGGCGACCGCCGCGGCGGCGGCGCACACGGCGTGGCCATCCACCTGGCCAGCCGCGTGGCCGCGCAGGCCGAGCCGGGGCAGGTGCTGCTCACCGCCGAAACCCGCCGCCTGCTGCGCCCCGGCCTGCTGGCCGCGCGCCCGGCGGGCACCTGGCACCTGAAGGGCATCGTGCCGCCCGTGCCGCTGTTTCGGCTGCTGCTGGACGCGCGCACGCCCCGCCTGCCCACCCCGGCCGACACCTTCGTGGGTCGCGCGCGCGAGCTCGCCGAACTCACCCAGGCGCTGGCGCACGCGCATGCCGGGCAGGGCCAGATCCTCACCGTCAGCGGCGAACCCGGCATGGGCAAAACCCGCCTGTGCACCGAGTTCGCCCGCCAGTGCCAGGCCCAGGGCCTGCGCCTGCTGTGGGTGCAGACCCACCCCTTGAGCCACACCCAGCCCCAACGCCCCGCGCGCGAGCTGCTGCGCGCGCTGTGCCTGGGGCCGGGCATGGCACCAGAGACGGCGCCCGCCACCGGCCTGGACCCGCCCACCGCCGCGCAACTGCGCCAGCAGGTGCGCGCCGCCCTCGCTGGCGCCGGCCGCACCGACCCGGTCGACGCCGCCTGGCTGCTGGCCCTGCTCGGCCTGCGCGCCCAGGACGATGACGGCGACGACGGCGGCGACGCCGCTCCACCGCCCGTCGCCACCGGCACCCGCCTGCCCGACACCGTGGCCGCCCTCCTGCGCGCGGCGGGCGACGTGCCCACCCTCATCGTGGTGGAAGACCTGCACTGGCTCGATGCCGCCAGCTGGCCCGTGCTCAGCGCCGTGGCGCACGCCCTGCCCGGCACCCGCACCCTGCTGCTGGCCGCGCACCGCCTCGGCTTCACCCCGCCCTGGGGCACGCTGGCGCATGCCCGCACCCTGACGCTGGGCGCTCTACCCGCGCCCGCCCTGCAGGCACTGGTGGCCGAGCGCCTGGCGGGCCTGGCAGACCCGACAGGCCCTGCCGGCGACAGCGCCGCCCCTGAATGGGTGCAGCGCGTGGCCGAACGCAGCCAGGGCAACCCCTTCTTCGCCGAGGAACTGGCCCGCCACCTGTGCCACCTGCGGGTCAGCGGCACCGACACCGCCCGCTGGCAGGGCGAGCTGCCCGACGGCATCGACGCGCTCATCAGCGCCCGCATCGACGCGCTGCCGCCCGAAGCGCAGCGCGTGCTGCGCACCGCCGCCGTGATCGGCAAACAGGTGGACGTGGCCGTGCTCGCCCGCGTGCTGCGCCTGCCCCCCGGTGCGCTGGCCGCCGGCCTGCGCAGCCTGCGGGCCGCCGGCCTGCTCACGCGTCAGCACCCCGTGGCAGGCTACCCACCCGGGCTGGTCTTTGCCCACCCGCTGGTGCAGGAAGCGGCCTACGCCGGCCAGCTCAGCGCCACCCGCCAGCGCCTGCACGCCTGCGTGGCCCACGTCATGGCGCAGCGCCCGCCCGCATCCGCTGTCGACCACGCCGCGCTGCTGGCCCACCACCGCCGCCAGGCCCAGCCGACAGAAGCTGAGCGCTGAGCGTTCGGCGTTGAGCGAGGAGGAGGCCAGACGCGGGGAAAATACCCCGCGATGAACGCTCCCGCCCCCCCTCAGCCCGCCGCGCGCGCCGGCTGGCTGCAAACGCTCCAGGTCTACCTCGCCCCCACCAGCTTGCGCATGCTGGCGCTGGGCTTTGCTGCCGGGCTGCCGCTGCTGCTGGTGCTGGGCACGCTCTCGTTTCGCCTGCGCGAGGCGGGCATCGACCGCAGCACCATCGGTTACCTGAGCTGGGTGGGCCTGGCCTACGGCTTCAAGTGGGCGTGGGCGCCGCTGGTGGACCGGGTGCCGCTGCCGGGGCTGACGCGCTGGCTCGGGCGTCGGCGCAGCTGGCTTTTGCTGGCGCAGCTGGGCGTGGCAGCGGGGCTGGTCGGCATGGCGCTGGCCGACCCGCGCCAGTCGCTCACGGCGGTGGTGTGGTGCGCGCTGGCAGTGGCCTTTGCCTCGGCCACGCAAGACATTGCGCTGGACGCCTACCGCATCGAATCCGCCCCCACCGAGCAGCAGCCCGCGCTGGCGGCCAGCTACCAGACGGGCTATCGGCTGGCGATGATCTGGGCGGGCGCGGGCGTGCTGTGGCTGGCCGCGCGCGCGCAAGGCGGCACGGCGGGGTATGACCACCACGCCTGGCAGGCGGCGTATCTGGTGATGGCCGCCAGCATGGCGCTGGGCGTGCTGACGGTGCTGCTGTCGCCCGAGCCGGCGCCGCGCGCCCTGCCACGCGCGCGCAACGCGGCCGAATGGCTGCGCTCGGCGCTGGTGGAGCCGTTTGCCGACTTCTTCAGGCGCTACCAGTGGCAGGCGGCGCTGATCCTGGCGCTGATTGCGGTCTACCGCATCAGCGACGTGGTGATGGGCATCATGGCCAACCCGTTCTACGTGGACATGGGCTACACCAAGGACGAGGTGGCGGCGGTGACCAAGGTCTACGGCGTCATCATGACCCTGCTGGGTGCCTTCATCGGCGGCGCCATGGCGATGCGCTTTGGCGTGATGCGCATCCTGGTGCTGGGCGCGGTGCTGTCGGCGCTCACCAACTTGCTGTTCGCCTGGCTGGCCGGCTACGGCCACAGCGTGCCCGCGCTCATCGCCGTGGTCTCGGCCGACAACCTGGCCGGCGGCATCGCGTCGGCCGCCTTCGTCGGCTACCTGAGCAGCCTGACCAACATCAGCTATTCGGCCACGCAGTACGCGCTGTTTTCCTCGCTGATGCTGATGCTGCCGAAGTTCGTGGCCGGCTTCTCGGGCGAATACGTCAACGCCTTCGGCTACGCCAGCTTCTTCACCAGCACGGCGCTGCTGGGGCTGCCGGTGGTGGTGCTGGTGGCGGTGGCGGCAAAAGTGCATGCCTTAACCAACCCAAATGAAGCGCCAATGCGTAAAAATGCGGGCTGACCCCCCTGATCAGGGGCGGTTTTATCTTGCGTACCTTGGTATAAGTTTTCGCCGCCCGTGGCAGCTTGCGCACCCGCGCCGCCTGCCACGGACATGTCTGGATGAAGCCCGCTGGCGGGCTGCAACGCAGGGAGAACACCGATGAGCCACCACCAGCATACCTTTCGCCCTCTTCGCCCGGCACCGCTCACGCTGGCGGCGCTGGCCTGCCTGGGGCTGGCGCAGCCGGCCTGGGCGGTCAATGAGTGCGGGGTCGTGCCAGCCGGGGTGAACGACCCCGTCATCACCTGCAACGCCAGCACCTACAACACCACCAACCGGATCGTCTACAACAACGGCGGCGCCATCACCCAGGGCCTGATGCTGATCCTGAACTACCCGGGGCGCAACATCACGTCCAACGCGGCCCTGCACGCCTTCGTCATCAACCTGAACAACAACTCCAGCCACAACCTGCTGCTGCGGGGCACCGATTTCGGCACCATTTCGACGGTGGTGAACGCGCCAGGCAACAACAGCGCCAACGGCATGCTGGCCAATTACGGCGGCACCGGCGCCAGCGGCAACGTGGCGGCCGAGATGAACGCCGCCCGCGGCACCATCACCACGCAGGGCAACTCGGCACACGGCGTCAGCGCCGCCACCCTGGGCACCGGCACCGCCACGGCCACCATGACGGCGGGCACCGTCACCACGGCAGGCGAAACGGCCTTCGGCCTCAGGGCGCAGATCGGCCCGGGCAACAACCCCACATCCACCAGCCTCGCGCAGGTGAACATGCAAGGCGGCAGCGTCACCACGGGCGGGCTCAATGCCTACGGCATTCATGCCCAGTCCTACAGCCCGGGGGCGCTGAACACCGTCGCGCGCATCACCGGCGGCAGCATCACCACCAACGGCTTTGGCGGCCACGCCGTGCATGCCCTCGCGGCCCAGGCCGACAACCAAACAGCCCTGCTGGCCGAAATGACCGGCGGCACGATTCGCACCACCAACGGCAGCGCGCGCGGCCTGCTGGCGCGCAACGACGGGCAGGGCACGGCCACCGCCATCGTCGATGGCGCCGCCGCCACCATCACCACCAGCGGCGCTGACGGCTCCGGCGTGGCCGCTTTCGTGCGGGGCAGCGCCGCCGTGGCGAGCAGCGAGCTGGCCTTGGCCGAACTGCGCAACGGCACCATCACCGTCAGCGGAGTGGGCGCACTGGGCGTGGACGCGCGGCATGAGCGGCTTGGCCCGGCCACGGCCCGCATGACAGGCGGCACCGTCAACGTCAACGGCACCAGTGGCGCCGGCGTTTCGGCGCAAAACGACTCCACCCCGGCGGCAGGCAGCCCCGCCGGCACCGCCTCGGCAGAACTCAACGCCGGCCAGGTCAACGCCACGCAGGGCGGCCACGGCGTGCAGGCGCTGAACACGGGCGGTGGCGCCGCCGCCGTCACCGTGTCCGGCGGCAGCGTGCAGGTGGCCTCGGGCAATGCCGTGCACACCGCAACGCTGGCAGGCCAAATGAGCACCATCGCCCTCAGCAGCACCGTGGCGCGCTCGGCCAGCGGCAACGCCATCTTCAACAACGAGGGCGATTCCACCACCACCGTGGCCGCCGGCGTGGACATTGCGGGCGACGTGCGCCTGGGCGACGGCAGCGACCGGCTCACCTTCAACGGCACCGACCTGGCGAGCGTCGGCGTGCTCGACGGCGGCGACGACACCAGCGACGGCGACGGCTGGATCGACGTGCTCACGCTCAACGGCGTCACCGCCGCCAAGCCCGGCAGCGCGTTGCAAAACTGGGAGCAGATCGCGCTCGACGCCACCACCACCCTGACCCTGACCGACGCCTCGCCCCTGGCCGTGGGCACGCTGACCAACGCCGGCACCCTGACCGCCACCCAGGCGCTGACCATCACCGGCACGCTGGGCAACAGCGGCACCGTCAACGCCCCGCTGGGCGGCACCGTGACAGGCAATGTCGCCAACACCGGCACGCTGGACGTGCGCGCCCCCGGCAACGCGCCCGGCAACACCCTCACCATCACGGGCGATCTGACCGGCGGCGGCGAGGTGCAGCTGAACGTGGTGCTGGACGACGGCGCCACGCCCGCCGCCGACCGGATCGTGGTGCAAGGCGCCGATGCCGCCGTGACCCTCGTGCTGCACAACCAGGGCGGCGTCGGCGCGCTGACCACCGGCAACGGCATTCCCGTCGCCACGCTGCCCGCAGGCGCCACCCCCACGCTGGCGGGCGACACCGCTGCGGGCGGCTTCACCTACGCGCTGCACGAGGACGGCGGCACCTGGTTTCTGCGCTCCACCGGCGGCAGCGGCGGCGGCGTGGGCCAGGTGGCCGCCGTGCCCGTGGCCGGCCTGCCCGGCCTGGGCCTGATGGCCCTGCTGCTGGCGGGCGCCGGGGCGCTGCGGCTGCGGCGGCAGAAATGAAGCAGTTTCTGAGCCGCTTCGCGGCTTCTCCCCTGGCCGCTCCATGCCCTTGGCTGCGCCTTCCGTGACACGCCCTGCCAGCGCCTGACCGCAAGGCATGCGCCGAAGGCGCAGACATCGTTTCGCCGGCAGCGGGCGTCGCCAGCACCGCAAGCCCCTGAAAGACTGAACGCCTGCGCGGCCTTTACGCATCTTTACCGCCGCTTCAGCGCGGCGGCGCGTGGCGGCGGCAGTATGCTGGCATGTTTGACCCTGTGAGCGAGCCGGCCCGATGACTTCACGCCTGCTGATGATTGAAGACGATGCCCGCCTGGCGGCGATGGTGGGCGAATACCTCGTGCAGTCGGGTTTCGAGGTGGCGCACCAGCCCGATGGCGCGTCGGGCCTGGCGGCGCTGCAGGGCCGGCCGCCCGATCTGGTCGTGCTTGACCTGATGCTGCCCGACATCGACGGCCTGGAAGTGTGCCGTCGCCTCCGTGCGCTGCCCGGCGACGCCGCGCGCGTGCCGGTGCTCATGCTCACCGCCAAGGGCGACCCGATGGACCGCATCGTCGGCCTGGAGCTGGGCGCCGACGACTACCTGCCCAAGCCCTTCGAGCCGCGCGAGCTGCTGGCGCGCATCCGCGCCGTGCTGCGCCGCCGCGCGCCGGGCGCCGCGCCGGCCAGCCAGCTCATGCGCTTCGGCACGCTGGAGATCGACCGCGACGCGCGCACCGTCTCCGTAGGCGGCCAGCCGGCCGAGCTGACCAGCTACCAGTTCGACCTGCTCGTCACCCTGGCCGAGCGCGCGGGCCGCGTGCTCACGCGCGAGCAGATCATGGAAGCCGTGCGCGGGCGCGAACTGGAGGCGTTCGACCGCTCCATCGACGTGCACATGGGCCGCATCCGCGCCGCCATCGAAGCCGACGTGAAAAACCCCCGCCGCATCCTCACCGTGCGCGGCGTGGGCTACGTATTTGCCAAGCAACAAGACTGATGGGTTGACGGCCCCCTGGGGACGCCGCCGCTGGTCGCCGGAGGAGCACCGGCTCGGGCAGCCTGATCCGCTCCGCGACCTTTTGAAGGGTTTGCGACGCAGCACTGAGTTTCACAATAACAGGAGCTGTTTGCGCACATATCCATTCACTTTCAGATTCAATTGATATTGAAATTGTTTAATGACATGCGCAAGAAGCTCCTTTTTTATCCCCAAAGACACCTGCCATGAAGCTGCTCAACCCCATTGCCCGCCGGCTTTACGTGCGCATCTGGCTGGCGCTGGCGGGTGCCGTGGTGGTGGTGGGCCTGCTGGCCGGATGGGCGTGGCTGCTGGCCGACGCGCAGCGTGAGCGCGAACGCGAGCAACAGCCCCCAACGCCGCGCGAAGTGCTGGTGCGCGACGCCGGCGGCCAGCTCATCGGCACGGCACAGCCGCGCCGCATGCCGGGGCCGGGCGGCGGGCATGGCGGCGGGTTCGAGTTCATCGTCACGTTGCGCGACGGGCAGGTGCTCACCCTGCAAATGCCCCCGCGCCCGCCCGGCGAGCGGCGCGGCGGCCCGCCCGGGCGCCGCGCCGACGCCCCCGTCAACTGGCTGCGCCCGCCCTACGGCTTTGCGTGGATGCTGGCGCTGGTCGGGGTGATGGTGATGATCGGCGTGCTGCCCGTGGCGCGGCGCCTCACCCAGCGGCTGGAAGCGCTGCAACGCGGCGTGCAGCGCTGGGGCGATGGCGACCTCTCTGCCCGCGTGCCCGAAAGCGGCAAGGACGAAGTGGCCGACCTCTCGCGCCGCTTCAACGCCGCTGCCGAGCGCGTGCAGCAGCTCATGGACTCGCAAGCCGCCCTGCTGCAATCGCAAAAATCGCTGCTCGCCAACGCCTCGCACGAGCTGCGCTCGCCCCTGGCGCGCATCCGCATGGCGCTGGCCCTCATCGACTCGCCCGCGCCCACCGCCACGCGGCGCGAAATCGAACGCAGCATCACCGAACTCGACCAACTGGTGGAAGAAATCCTGCTGGCCAGCCGCCTGGACGCGCGCGAAGCCGACATGGGCACCGTCGAGCCGGTCGACCTGCTCGGCCTGGTGGCCGAAGAAAGCGCCCGCGTCGGTGCCGACGTCGAGCTGGCCGCAGGCACGCCCACCGACATCACCGTGCCCGGCGTGGCCAAGCTGCTGCGCCGCGCCGTGCGCAACCTGCTGGAAAACGCCGTGCGCCACGGCGGCGGCGCCGGCGTGCACGCCGAGCTGCGCGTCGAAGGCGACCACGCCGTGCTGCACATCGACGACCACGGCCCCGGCGTGCCCCCCGGCCAGCAAGAGCGCATCTTCGAGCCCTTCTACCGCCTGCCCGGCGCCAGCGAACGCGACGGCGGCGTCGGCCTGGGCCTGGCGCTGGTGCGCTCCATCGCCCAGCGCCACCACGGCAGCGCCACCTGCGCCAACCGTGCAGGCGGCGGCGCCCGCTTCACCTTGACCATCCAGATGGCCCCTTGAGCCAGCATCGAGGCCTTCTCCATGCGGCGCATGGGGCTGCGCAGCCCCATGCGATCCCGCCATTCATTGAAAAAGTGAGCTGCTTGCGAAGGTTATTAATTAATTTAAGATATTTTTATATCTTAAATCACCATAAAACATACGCAAGCAGCTCACTTTTTAAAACCTATCGTTTACCTCTTGTCATCTCCAAATACCTAAAAAAGGGGATTGTGCAGCGCTGTCACGTCGTCTTACATTGAGCCCATCCGCACACCATCATCCGGGCGCCTTGTTGCCGCGCCCCCAGGGAAGGAGGATGAGATGACAACGCAGACACACCCGCACACCCGTGCCCACAAGCCACACCGCCTGCTGCTGGCCGCCGGTCTGGCGCTGCTGGCCCTCGCTGCCCACGCCGACTGCGGCCCCGGCGGCTACGCCCACCTGCCGCAAGGCCCCTTCGTCGACGCCGGCAACGGCTACGTGCGCCACGTGCCCACCCACACCGTGTGGAAGCGCTGCGCCGAAGGCCAGCTGTGGAACGGCAAAAGCTGCACCGGCCAGGCGCTGGAGCTGGACGCGCGCGGCGCGCAGGCGCGCATGAACGCCGTCAACGCCAGCGCCCCCGGCACCCAGAACGCCGGCCAGACCAGCTGGCGCCTGCCGCGCCTGCACGAGCTGCGCCTGCTGGTGGCCTCCGGCTGCGCCCGCCCCGCCATCAACCAGACGCAGTTCCCCCGCACCCCCGCGCGCGCCTTCTGGACCGAAACCCCCTACGTGGACGCACCCGACAGCGCCTGGACCGTGAACTTCATGCTCGGCACGCCCCAGCCCGCCGAACGCCGCACGCGCGCTGCCGTGCGCCTGATGCGTGCGGCCACGCCCGACGAAACCATGGCCACCCTCACCAGCCACGCCGTGCAGCCCGGCAGCTTTCTGCCCGACGCAGCGCCCGGCAGCGCCACCATCGTCACCCGCGGCCCCCCGCCAGCGGCCGCAGCCACCCTGCCCGTCGCCCTGCTGCTGCCCCCACCACCCACGCGCTGGTGCATTCCCTGAGCCGCTACACGCTTGATAGCTTGGGCGCGCCAAAACGGCGCGCCCGCCCATGCGGCACGGCCATAATCCCGGCATGGCCTCCACCACCCCCTCCGCCACCCTCGACACCACCCGCATCGACGACACGCGCATCCGCGCCGTGCGCCCGCTGCTCACCCCCGCCCTGCTGCAAGAGTGGCTGCCCGCGCCGGCCACCGCGCAGGCGCTCGTCGAAGACAGCCGCGCCGCCATCTCGCGCGTGCTGCAAGGCACGGACGACCGGCTCGTCGTCGTCGTCGGCCCCTGCTCCATTCACGACCACGACCAGGCGCTCGACTACGCCCGCCGCCTGAAAGCCGAAAGCCAGCGCCACGCCGGCGAGCTGCTCACCGTGATGCGCGTGTACTTCGAAAAGCCCCGCACCACCGTGGGCTGGAAGGGCTACATCAACGACCCCCACATGGACGGCAGCTACGCCATCAACGAAGGGCTGCAAATGGCGCGCCGCCTGCTGCTCGACGTGCTGGACGTCGGCCTGCCCGTGGGCTGCGAATTCCTCGACCTGCTCAGCCCGCAGTTCATCAGCGACCTCGTCAGCTGGGGCGCCATCGGCGCGCGCACCACCGAAAGCCAAAGCCACCGCCAGCTCGCCAGCGGCCTCTCCTGCCCCGTGGGCTTCAAGAACGGCACCGACGGCGGCGTGAAAGTGGCCTCCGACGCCATCGTCGCCGCGCAATCGCCCCACGCCTTTCTGGGCCTGACCAAGATGGGCCAGGCCGCCGTGTTCGAAACCCGCGGCAACGGCGACTGCCACGTCATCCTGCGCGGCGGCAAAGCGCCCAACTACGCCAAGCCCGACGTCGATGCCGCCTGCGCGCTACTGGCCCAGGCCAGCCTGCGCGAAGCGGTGATGATCGACTGCTCGCACGCCAACTCCGCCAAGCAGCACGCGCGTCAGATCGCCGTGGCCGACGACGTGGCCGCCCAGGTGGCGGCGGGCGACGCGCGCATCATGGGCGTGATGATCGAAAGCCACTTGCAAGAAGGCCGCCAGGACATCGTGCCCGGCCAGCCGCTCACCCCCGGCGTCTCCGTCACCGACGCCTGCATCAGCTTCGAGCAAACCCAGCCCGTGCTGCAAGCGCTGGCCAACGCCGTGAAAGCGCGCCGCGCCCGGCGCTGACGCGGCCTAAAAAAAAGCCCGCACCAATGCGGTGCGGGCTTTGTCCAAAGCCGGGCCAAACAGCTGCCCAGCCAATGCTCAAGCGGTGCGCTGAGGGCGATCCTTCAGGTGGCGGAAGTTGATGCGGCCCTTGGTCAGGTCATAGGGCGACAGCTCCAGCGACACGCGGTCGCCCGCCAGAATGCGGATGTGGTTCTTCTTCATCTTGCCGGCCGAATAAGCGATCAGCTCATGGCCGTTGTCCAGCGTCACGCGAAAGCGCGTGTCGGGCAGCACCTCGTTGACGACGCCCTGCATTTCAATCAATTCTTCCTTGGCCATGTTCTTTCTCCTTTGCGTTGGTGCGAATGGCGCCAGGCCACCACAAACCCCGAGAAAACACCCGTTCCCCCGGGTGGCAACCAGCCGCCGAATCAATGAAGGCCCAAGGCCCCGGCCCGATGGTGACGATGGCGGTGCACACGCAAAGGGCATGAAAAACACAGGCCCCGCGCGCCACCGCCGGTGGGCAAGGATGGACACGGCACACAACGCCAGCCCCTGAAAAGGCCACGCTGCCGGTTGTCAAGACAGCCCATGATTTTAACCGGGTATGCCCTGCAGCGCACCCCCCGCGCCCGCATGCCGGGCACGGCGCGTGAAAAACCGTAATGTTAGTGCGCATTCACATCGTTACAACACCAACATTTCCGGCCATCATGTAACCGGCCAGTGCGTGCAAACTGGCACCGTGTTCAACACATGGAAAGGCAACACACCCATGAAGTCCCAACGCATTCTGCGCACCATCCCTGCCGCGCTGCTGATGACCACGGCCTTGTCGTGGAACGTCACCGCCACGGCCGAAACCACCAAGCCCGACGACAAGGCCTCTGCGCCAGCAGCGGTGTTTGGCGGCAGCAACACACCGCCTGTCCGGGATGCGGCTGGCACCCTGTCCGCGCCCGCCAAGCCCGGTGCCGGCAGCGGCGCAGCCAACGCATCGGGCATGCCTGCCCCAGGCGCCAACCCCAGCGCCACCCCCCGCATGCCACCCGTGCCGCCGGCCACCACCGGCACGCCAGCTGAACAGACCGCACCCGGCACGGGCACGCCACCGGCCACCCCGCGCTGACACCGCTGCGGCGCAGATCGCCCAGGTGGCACATGCCGCTTGGGCGCACATGCCAGCCGTAAAAAAACCCGGTCGCCCCTCGGCACCGGGTTTTTTTATCGCCCCGCAAGGGCGGCACGCCGGCAGCTCAGCCCGCCTTCTCGTCCACCACCTTCGTGGGGCTTGCCCCCGCACGCGGCTTGGGCAACGGGGGGCAGCGCCCCTGCTCGTGCCGTGCGCGCAAGTCCGCCAGCTGCGAGGAGATGTGGTCGAGCACGGGCGGAGGCAGCGGCTGCTGAAACTCGAAATCCAGCCGCATGACCTCGGCCAACAGATAGCCGCAGGCCGACTGGCGCGCGCTGGGGTCGTTGCCCACGCCGAGCGCTGCCGGGTGCAAGGCGGGCGCAGGCAGACCGGTGGCACCCGTCCCGCCCGCCGCCCGCGCCTCCTCTGGTGGCTCCTCAGCGTCTTCAGGACACGGGGCGTTGGTGTAGGTCACCTGCCCGTTCACCACGCATTTGCTCACACCGGCCACACCGGAGACGGCGGGCGCGGCTGGCTCGGCCACGCGCGGGGCGCTGGGCTGCGCCGGGCCGATGGTGCGGCCCGGCGCAGCGGGTGAAGGCGCAGGCACGGCAGGGGCTGCGGGCGACACGGGCGAGGCCCCTTCGGCCTCAGCGCCAACGGCCACAGCGCGGCGGCGCTCCACGTCGGTCACCAGCCACCCATAGGCGCGCCAGGCCCCCACGATGAGCAACACCGTGGCCACGCCCAGCACCACCCAGCGCAGCGCGCCTGCGCCGCGATCCAGCTCGGGCGGCGCAAAGGGACGGTCGTCGGGGTCGGTGGAGGGTTCCTGTGGCATGGCGGGCAGGCACGCAAAAAACGTCGGCGCATGATACGGCAGCTCAACGCCTTGGCCCTCGCCCGCAGCCGCATAGGTAAGCATCCCAGCTGGCCCTGCGCCGCGCGCGCGCCTACAGTGGAGCCGTGAACAACACCCAAGACATTGCGCCCCCCTGGCCCGCCGGGCCCCGGCTGCGCCTGCGCGAGTGGGCCTGGCATGACGTGGACGACATCGCCCGCATGCACCAGGATCCGCGCATTCGCGCCCAGCTGGTGGACGACCACCCCCTGCACACGCCCGAGGCGGCACACCGCTTCGTGGCCGGCATGCACGCCTTCTACCGCCGCCACGAAGGCACCGGCATCTGGTGCGCCGAGCGCGCCCAGCCGCCCGATGCCGACAGCGTGGCCGAGGCGCTGGCCGCACACGCCGCCGGCGAGATTGGCGACGCGCTGCTGGCCGCCGTGCGCGCGCCCGACTGGCGTTTTTGCGGCTGGTTCAGCCTGGTGCACCTGGCCGATGCGCCCGACACGCTGGAAATCGGCGCGCGCCTCACGCCCGATGCCTGGGGCGGCGCACTGGCGCTGGACGGGGGCGAATGGCTGCTGACGCGCGCCTTCGCCACGCTGGGGCACGGCGAAGTGCGGGGTTACTGCGCGCCGGAAAACCGCTCGGCCGCACACTGCCTGCGCGTGCTGGGCTTTCGCCCCATGGGCCTGGGGCCCTACAACGGCCAGCAGGCCGCGCGCTTTTCGCTCACCCGCAGCCACTGGGCCGAGTGGCACACGCTGCCCCGGCGTGTGCGCCAGCGGCAGGTGCTGACAGCGGCTGATGACGCACCCTGAAGCGCGCAACAGCGCCGCAGCACACCCGGCGATGCGGCGTCAGCGCGGCACCAGGCCCTGGTCGGTCAGCTTCAGCTGATCGGCGTCGATGCCGAAGGTCTTGAGCGCCTCGCGCGCATCGGCCTGCACGGTCTGAAGCGCATAGCCCGGCGCACCCTGGCGCGCCTGCTCATTGTGCTGATGCTGCAAGGTGGCGAACCACATCATGCCCTCGGCCGCGCGCTGCTTTTGCGCATCGCTCATGCGCGCCACATCGCTCGTGGCGGCCATGCGCTGCTGCATCTGGCGCAGCACGGCGGCGTTCTGCGTGTCGGTGGCCTGCACGCCGTGCACGATCTCGTAGTTCACCACCAGCCAGAACGCCGTGGCCGTGGCCAGGCTGTGCTGCGGGTAGCCCTTGGCCTGCAAGGCACCCCCGATGCTCTTGGCAATGTCCACCTTGCCCAGCGCCTCGCGCAGCTGCTTTTCACCGGCCGCGTCCAGGCCGCCATTGCGCTTGCCCAGATTCACCAGCTCCTGAATGACATCGTCGCGCACCTGCGCGCTCACCCGCTGCGAATACTTGAAAGCGCCCGCGTCCGCCTGCGCATCCCCCCGCGCGCCCGCGCCCGCATCGGCCTTGGCCACGGGCTTCTCACCCGCTGCCTCACCGCCGCGCCCGCGCGGAGCCATGCCACTCACACTCGGCAGCGCCGGCGCAGGAGGCTTGGCGTCCATCAGCGAGCCGCCGATGCCTTGCAGCGCCTTCTGCGTGCTCGCATCAAAAATGCCCGCAAACCCCCACGACAGCGCGGGCCACGCCAGCAGCCCCGCGCCCGCCACGGCAGCCGCCACCATGTGGCGCCACCCCTGCCAGCCGGCGCGTGCGCGCAGCGGCCTTGTCTGATTTCCTGTCATCGAAAAACTCCTTTCAAGCATGGATTCTCAAAACCATTGACCTATCGCATCACCATCCCTCCTGTGGTCAAGGCATGCGCAAGCCGTCGTCTCCCAGCCGCACCAGCGCCGGGTTGGAGTGCGTGAACTGCCCGAGAAAATCGCCCCCCGCCGCCCTCAGCTGGGCCGTCACCTCCGGGTTGGGCTGCTTGGCGTTTTCCAGCTGCACCACCGTGAACAGCATGCCCGCGCCCACCATGATCTGGTACAGGTTCTGCTTTTCCGCCGTCGACATGCGGCTGAAACCCGCATCGCTTTCAAACGCTCTTTGCATCTGCCGCGCCAGCGGCCGGAAGTGCGCCTCCGACAAAGTCTGGTTGTGGTACGCGGCATAGCTGCCTGAAATCAGCGCTGCTGCCGCGCTGCCCATGTCATAAGCGGGCGCGCCCAGCTGGCCCGCCACCGGCTCGAAAGCCGCAATCAACTGCGTGAACACCTTGCGCATCTCGGCCTTCTGCGCAGCGGGGTAACCCGCCACCAGCGATTCGATGCCGCGCGTGCCCCCCGGTTTGGCAATGGCGGTGGAAACCGCGCGCGGTGCGCGCCCCGCAGGCGCCTTGCCCGCACCGCGCGATCGGTCAAACAGCGGCGCGCCCTCTGCCATCGGCCGCCCCTCGGCCTTGGCCGCCTCGCGCAAGGTGTTCTGGCTCAAGATGGCGTTGCCCGCCGAGTTGCTCATGCTCCAGGCCACCGAGCTGTACATCGGAAACGTTTGCGCCTGCACGGCAGCCATTCCGCCAGCGCCCACCCACAGCACGGCGGCGCAGCGCGCCCATGTCCATTGCCTCATCGAAAACTCCTTTCAGGCACCACGTTAAACAAGCGCTGATCTACCGCACCACCAACCCCTTGCGGCCAAACGACACCCGCTCGGGTGCCGCGCCCGCCAGGCGCTGAAAGTAACTGCCCGCCGTCTCGCGCAGCCGCGCCTCGCGCGCGGCGTCGGGGTTCTGCTGCACATCGGCCTGCATGCCGTAAAACCACATGCCCACGCCCACCAGTGACAGATACACGTCGTTCTTCTCCCCGATCTTCATGTCCTTGAGCTTTGGATCACCCTCCATGGTGCGCTGCAGCTGCTCGACCAACGGCTTGATGAAGGCATCCGGCACCGGCTTGCCTGAATACACCGCGTGAGAACTCACCAGCGCCAACGCGGTGGCCGTGGCCAGGTTGTTCTTGGGCACGCCGTACTTCTGCTGCACGTTGTCGTTGAACGCCAGCACCAGGTCAATGAACATGCCGCGCCGCGCTGCGTACTGCGCTTGCGGATACAGCTGGCGCGCCAGTCGCTCCAGTGGCTCCGGTTCCCACAGGCGGCGGTGGCCCGTGACGTTCTCGCGCTCGGGGTACGTGCCCAAGTCCAGCACCGAGCGCTTGCTCTCCTCGGCCTGGCGCTTGCCCCCGCCGGACTTTCCCGTCGCATAAGGGTCGTACGCCGTCGCCTGCCGCGTGGCACGCCACACCAGATCGCTCTGAATCGAGGTGTTCGTGAAGTCGTAGCTGTAGCCCCAGGCCGCATCGCCCAGCGCCCGTGCAGGCAGCGGCAGCAGCACGCACGCCATCAGCAGCCATGTTCCCAACCATCTACGCATCTTCATCACTCCTTGATGTCACCACCAACGTCCAGCGCCTTCAACGCACCCGAAACCCGGACGCCGAAAACACGATGCGCTCAGGCGGCGCGCCCAGTGTGGACGCCAGCACCTGCGCGCCCGCCGCCTTCAATGCGCTTGCATCCGCACCCTTTTGCTTGGCCAGTTCGGTCTGCGTCATGAGCAGCAGCATGCCAATGCCTACCGACACCTGATAGGACTCGCGTTTGTAAACAGTCTTGCCTTCGAACAGCTCCGGCTTCTGGCGCAACAGCGCATCCACCTGCCGCACCACGGGGCGTACCCAGGCATCGGGAAATGGCTTGTTGTGATAAGCCGCGTAGCCCCCCGCCAGCAACGCGGCCACGCCCGTGGCCACGTTCTCCGGCGGCACCTTGTACAGCCGCTCCACGTTCTCGTTGAACGACGCAATGATTTGCGTGAATGCGTCGTAGGCTTGCACGTACTGCTGCGACGGAAACATGTTCGCCAGCTTGTGAACACCCTCATCGTTCAAGAAAAGCCTGCCCTCGTGCAGCCTGAGCGAGCCGGTCCACAGAATGTCGGTCTTGACATCGCTGCCACCGCCCGCCTGATGCCGCTCGCGCGGCTGCATGTCCTTGCGCGCCTGGCTGAGCGTCCGGTTGACCGCATCCTCGCGCAGCCACTGTTCATTGAAGTCAATGATGAAGCCCGTGTTCACCGCATCGGGGCCCAAGGCCCGCGCCGGCAGCGGCAACAGCACGCACGCCAGCAGCAGCAGCCACGTTCCCGACCATCTACGCATCTTCATCACCCCTTCTTTCATGGCATGCGCAGCCCCTGCGCCGACAGCTGCACTTGCTGCGGCGACACCTGCAAAAGCGACTGAAAGTAGTCGCCACCAAGCTTGCGCAATCGCGACCTGCGCCCGGCGTCGTACTGCGCCCCCTGCGCCGCCTGTTCCGCCAGCAGCAGCAGCCCCATGCCGACAAGCAACTGGTGCGTGTACACCTTGCTGCCGATCGACATCGCGGCAATCGCCGGGTCGTCGCGCAGCGCCGCATCGAACTGCGCCACCAGCGGCTTGACCCATTCGTCCCGAAACGGCTCGCCGTGCCAGGCCGACCAGCCGCCGGCCACAGCCACGGCCATCGCCGTGGCCAGATGATTGGGCGGCACGCCATACACCTGTTGTGCATTGCGCTGAAACGCCTCCACCAACTGCTGCAAGGCAATGCGCCTGGGCACAAACTCCTCGCGAGGAAACAGCCTTGCCACGATCTTTTCAATTCCCTTGTTGCTGGACAAGGTGCCATTGCCCGCCACCGACAGCCCTGCCTGGCCCAGATCGAGCGGCGAGCGAGCCACCCGCGTGCCGCCTGCGGGCGTAGCCGCCGCGTCGCCAAACACCGATTCATTCAAACGGCTCAGGCTGCGATGCGTCATCTGCAGCTGCCCCAGGTCGTACAGCGTGGGCTCACTGATGCCCCAGGCGCCGACGCCCGTCGGGATCAGGGCGAAACAGCACGCGGCCAGGAAAGGCCAACCTTGCACGGCGGGTGTGTCTCTTCTGCTCACGGTAAACGCGCAGACACGGCAGTGCTTCGTTTACCCGGCATAGACCGACAAGCGCACATCGCCACCGCCCTACTCGATGCGCAAGCCTGCAGCCGTCAGGCGCACACGATCGGCCTTGACTTGCAACATGCCTTCCAGAAACTGCCGCCCCACCTCGCGCAACTGCGCCTCGACGCGCGCATCGGGCTGCTGCTGCAACTGCACTTGCGTGGTTGCCATCATCATGCCCAGCATCACCATCTGGTCGTAGATGGACTCCTTCTCGGCATCGCTCATGCGGCCACAGCCCCCCTCGCTGGCCAGCGCGCCGCGCATCTGATCGGCCAGCGGCTTGACATGCGCATCGGCAAATGGGGTGTTGTGGTAGGCCATGTAGCTGCCCACCAGAAACGACGCCAGCGCGCTGGCCACGTCGTTCAGCGGCAGACCCAGTTGCCGGGCCACTTGCGGATACGCGTCGCGCAATTGCCCGTAACCCTGCCGCGCCTGCCCGCGTTCGGCGCCCGGGTACACCGCCACCAGCGTATTCAGTCCTGCGCTGCTGCCCGATGGAGCGAACCGGGTATTGGCATTCGTTGCGACCCGCGCTGGCGCGGCGCGCTTGGCTGACGTGGCTTGCGCCGCACTGCGCGTGGCGCTTTTCAGCGTTTGCTGACCAAGCAGATAGTTGCCTGCGCCTATCGACAAGCTCATGCCCGCGTCACTGCTTATCCCGTAAGCCAACGCAGGGCCAGCAGACAGGGGGCTCAGTGCGAGCACCGCCAGGGCGCAACAGGCTCGGTGTGCGAAAGATCGGGGCATGGCAATTACTCAGATGGCAGGGAATCAAAAGCTGGCGTCATGCTATGGCAGCGACCAGCAAAAAAACGGGCCGATGAACGGCCCGTCTTTCTTGTTGCAACTTGCTTACGCTTATTGCTTGCGACCCATGGTCGACAGGGATTCGCCAATGCCCTTGATCACCGTGGAGATGGTCTCGGTCAGCAGCTTGTATTCCTGGCTCACACCTTGCAGCTCGGTTTGGGCTTCGGTCATGCGGGCTGCGGCTTTCTTGTCAGAAGCTCCGGCGTCCTTCTTCTGATCTTCCGTCTTGGCGTCCTTCATTTCCTGGGCGGCCGCCTTCTGCTCCTTGGCCGCCGCACTGACTTCCTGCGACAGCTCAACCATCTTGGCGGCCTTTTCGCCCAACACCTCACCCATGGCCTGGGCAATCAACATCAGCCAGCTGCCCGCTGTTTTCTTGCGGCCGCTGCCAGCAGCAGCTTCGCCTTCGCCACCTTCGCCGCCAGCGCCCTTCACGCCTTCGTTCAGGCGCTTGGTCACGATGTCGACGATCTTCTGGGCCATTTCCTGAATGGTCTTGTCGGCATCGCCCTTGGTCGCGTCGTCAAGCGCCTTCTGAGCAGCAGGATCGGTTTCCTTGTGGTTCTGCTTCAGGATCTTGTCAACGGCCTGGTTGACGATGTCCTGCACAAACTTGGGCATGCCGTGCTCTTTGTGCAGTGTGCAAGCGGCGTCTTTCACGCTGTTGCCATTCACCGAGTTGAACAGGTTGGCCGTGGCGTTGATGATGTTGGCGGGGGAAAAGCCCTGCAACACTTGGCCGATACCGCCAGCGCCGCCGGCACCACCCAGAAAGCCGCTCACCAGCTGACCAATGCCACCCAGCAGACCGCCGCCGCCGAGCATGCCGCCCAGCAGACCGCCACCGCCACCACCCAGCACTGCGCTGGCCACTACACCTACTGCTGCACCCATGATTCACTCCTTGGTTCACGTTTGGCCCCGAGGGCCGGGATTGATGAATTCAGACCTTGCGCCGGGGCGGCTCTTGCTGCCCTGGCGACCAAGCAACCGTGCTGTGTGTCCGAATCGCTTGATGGGTGTGATTGAACCGCGTTGTGGCGGGCTTGAACATTCATATCGTTACCAGCTAGTAACTCCACCTATTGCTAGTAAGACTACCTATGTCGGTGCCCGCGTGGTGGCTGTCTGGAGCGGGCACTCATTCGTCTGAGCACATGCGAAGATACAAAAAAAATAATAGCTGTTTGCGTACAGTTTAAAACGTTTTCATCATAAAACAATACTGAAAACGTTTTAAACCATACGCAAGCAGCTATCTTTTTGTTCTTACAGCGCTCGCCGCGCCAGGGCCATGCGGGTGAGGTGGACGACGGAGTCGGCCTGCATTTTCAGCATCACGCGGCTGCGGTGCAGCTCGATGGTCTTGGTGCTGACGTCGAGTTCGCGGGCGATGACTTTGCTGATCTTGCCTTGCACCACGCCTTGCATGACCTGCGCCTCGCGCGGGCTGAGGGTGGCCAGGCGCTTGGCGTATTCGGGGCACAGGGGGGGGGCGTCGGCGTCGAGGTCGGGCGGCTCTTCGGGCAGGCCGGCGCGGGGCTGGAAGGCGCGCTCGAGCGCGGATTCGAGCGCGCTTTCCTCGAACGGCTTTTCGAGGAAGGTGATGGCGCCTTTTTCCATGGCCTGCACGGCCAGGGGCACGTCGCCGTGGCCGGTCATGTAGACGATGGGCAGCGCCGGGCGCGCGGTGGCGCCGGTGATGCCGTGGGCGATGAGGGTGTCGTGCACTTGCAGGCCGGTCATGCCGGGCATGCGCACGTCCAGCAGCAGGCAGGCGCGGGTGATGGTGCTGGCGTCCAGGCCGATGAGCACGTCGATGGCGGCGCCCGGGTCGCCGAAGTCGATGACCTCATAGCCCGCGCCGCTCAGCCACCATTTGGCGGTGGCGCGGAAGTCGTCGTTGTCGTCCAGCAGGTAGAGGGTGCGCACGGCGGCGGGCGGGGCGGGGGTGTTCATGCGGGGGTTTCCTCGCTGACGAGAAAGCGCGGCAGGCCGTCGGCCTGCGCGTCTGCCAGCGGCAGGGCGAGATAGAAGGTGCAGCCGCGCTCGGGGTTGGGGCTGAACCACAGGCGCCCCTGGTGCAGCTCGATCAGGCTGCGGCAGATGTTCAGGCCAATGCCCATGCCGGTGGGCTTGGTGGAGAAGAAGGGGGTGAAGAGCTGCTGCGCCGCGTCCTGGCCGATGCCACTGCCGGTGTCGGCGATGGCGATTTCGATCTGCCCGCCTTCGTCGGTGCGCGCGCCGATGTCCAGCACGCGCTGGCCCGCGGGCGTGCCGGCCATGGCGTCGATGGCGTTGCGCAGCAGGTTGACCAGCACCTGTTGCAGCATCACGCCGTCGCCCACCACGTGCGTGGCCCGCTGGCCCGCTGGCGCGGGCAGCGCGCGCAGGCTCTCGCCCAGGTTGAGCTGCACGCCGTGGCGGCGCAGGTCCCAGTCGAGCAGGGTCAGGCTGTTGTGCAGCAGCGCATGCAGGTCAACCCGCTCGCGCCGGGGCTGGCGCGACTGGGTGTAGTCGCGCATGCGTCCGATGATGCGCGAGGCGTATTGCACCTGGTCCAGCGCCAGCTGCACGCCCTGCTCCAGCGCCTGCAGCGCGCTCGGGCTGGGGTTGGCCACGGCGCCGGCCAGCCGCGTCTTCAGCCCGCGCAGCACGTTGGTCACCGCGCCCAGCGGCTGGTTCAGCTCATGCGCCAGCGTGGTCGCCATCTCGCCCACGGCCACGCTGCGCGAGGTGAACAGCAGGCGCTCGCGGTCTTCCAGGTGGCGGCGCGTGGCGCGCTCCTGCTCGGCCTCGGCCTGCAGGCGCAGCGCCCATGCAGGCTCGCCCGCGCCGCCCTGGCCATCGGCCCCCGCCGTGGCGCGCAGGCTGGCCAGCGCCCAGCGCGGCTTGGCATCGGCACCGTGCAGGTTCACCGGGCCGCTCCATGCCGGCGCTGCATCAGCCAGCGCATCCAGCCCTTCGTCCAGGCCCGGCAGGCGCGCCATCAGCACCGCCAGCGGCTGCCCTTGCCAATCCGCGGGCGTGCCCTGCAACAGCTGCGCAAACGACTCGCTGCACCAGCGCACCTTGGCCCCCGGCTCGCCCGGCGCCAGCACCGCCAGCGCATCGTCAAACGCGCGCAGCGCCAGCTCCGCCATGGGCGGCATGCAAGGGGGGGGCAAAACAGTCTTTTTCATGGCGGCGCGCCCATTATTCATTCCAGTTATAGCCAATCCCATAAATAAGCCGACAGGCGTTTTGGCTGCCCGCTCCTTCCCCCGT
>JAUNTQ010000119.1 GCA_030538605.1 Pseudomonadota bacterium | reverse complement strand
TGGGTGCTGGCCGTGCCCAGCGGGTTGATCTGGCAGCCGATGACGAACAGCTCGCCATTCTTGATGACCACGTAGCCGTCGGTCAGCTGCACCTTGCCCGCGCGCAGGGCCTTGACCTCCCAGCCTTCCAGCACCATGCCGGCTTCGTAGCGGTCTTCGAAGAAATAATTGAACGCGGCTTTCTTGTTCTCGGCGATGACCGGGTTGGGCGACTTGGGTTTCTTGCTGGCCATCTGGACAATGTGGGTGCGCTGCGCGCGGTTTGCAAGCGCGTGCGCGGGGCACGGTGACTAAAATCGCGGGCAAACGCGCATTCTATGAAATCTGTCCATAAATCCGTCCTCATCTGGTACAGCGCCCAGGAAATGTTCGACCTGGTGACCGACGTGCCACGCTACCCCGAGTTTCTGCCCTGGTGCAACCACGGCAAGGTGATCGAGCAGACCGACAACGGCATGCTGGCCGAGGTGGGCATCGCCTTCAAGGGCGTCAAACAGGTCTTCACCACGCGCAACGAACATGTGCCTGGCCGCGAGGTGCGCCTGCACCTGGTCAACGGCCCGTTTTCGCGCCTGGAAGGCGTGTGGACGTTCACCCCCGTGGGCGACGAGGGGCAACGCGCCTGCCGGGTGGATTTGACGATGGACTACGGCTTTTCCAACCTGCTGCTGGGCAAGCTGGTGGGGCCGGTGTTCGACAAGATCGCCTCCAGCATGGTGGACGCCTTCGTCAAACGTGCCGAAACGGTGTATGGCGCGTCTGGCGTCTGATGCCTGCCCCAGGCCGCCTGCGTGACCGAAACCGCGAAACCCGCTGCCCATGCCGACATCGCCAGCACTGGCGAAGGCGGCCTGCTCACCGTCACCGTGGTGTACGCGCCCGCAGCGCGCCAGGTGATCGAACGCACCTTGCAACTGTCGCCGGGCGCCACCGTGGCCGATGCCATCGCCGCCAGCGGCTTGCCGCAGACCCACCCTGAACTTGATCTGGCACCGGGCAACGTGGGCGTGTGGGGCCGCAAGACACCGCTGACACAGCCCCTGCGCACCGATGACCGCGTGGAAATCTGGCGCCCCCTGCGCGTGGACCCCAAGCTCGCTCGGCGTGAGCGCTTTGGCCAGCAGGGCGCGCGCACGGCGGGGCTTTTTGCCAAGCGCCGGCCCGGTGCCAAGCCGGGGTACTGATCTGGAAAACAAGAAAGCGCCCTGCGAAGGGCGCTTTCTTTTCATCGTGCTGACTCGAAAGGGAAGGCTTTTTACTTGCAATCCTGCGCCATGATCTGCTGCAAACGCTGGCGCTCTGCCGCCCGCTGGGCGTCGTCAAGCACCTCGCGTTCGCCTTTCTCATTGGTGCGCGAGATGCGCATGCCCGAGTCGAGCCCCGCCATGGCACTGGTGGCGCGCTTGCAGTTCTCGGCGCGGGCAGCGGCTTGCTTTTCCTCGGCGGCTTTTTGCTTGGCGGCCTCGGCGGCTTCGGCCTGGCGCTTTTTCTCTTCCAGTGCCTTGTCCACGCCGGGCGCCGCGGAGCTGGCGGCAGCTGCGGGTGCGCTGGCAGCCGCTTCGGCTGGCGCGGCCTGCGCGGGGGCCTGATGCACCAGGCTGGCGTTGTTGCCGCGTGGGTGCTTGAGCACGTTCTTGGCGGGCACGTCGGCGGGCGGCGGGCGGTCGCTGAACACGCGGCGACCGTCCTTGTCGATCCACTGGTATTGGGCGGCAGCCGTCATGCTGGCGGCCAGGGCCAGGGCGAAAAGCAGGGCGCGTGCAGGTTTCATGGGGTCAGCAGTGTAGCGAAGGCGGCTGAGGCTTCGGGCGCATCTCGCCCGGTGGCGCGCCGCAGCCGACGGTCGGCACGCTGTTTACAATCCGTTTTTTGGAGCTTTCACCCATGCGCCTCCTCGGCAATGCGCTCACGTTCGACGACGTTCTGCTCGTCCCCGCGTTCTCCCAGGTCCTGCCCAAGGACGTCAATCTCTCCTCCCAGTTCACCCGCCACATCCGCCTGAACCTGCCTTTGGTTTCAGCCGCGATGGACACCGTCACCGAGGCGCGGCTGGCCATCGCCATTGCGCAAGAAGGCGGCATCGGCATCGTGCACAAAAACCTCACCGCGCAAGAGCAGGCCGCGCAGGTGGCCAAGGTCAAGCGGTATGAGTCCGGCGTGCTGCGCGACCCGGTGGTCATCACGCCCGAGCACACCGTGCTGCAAGTGATGCAGCTGAGCGACGAGCTGGACATCAGCGGCTTTCCCGTCATCGACCAGGGCAGGGTGGTGGGCATCGTCACCGGGCGCGACCTGCGCTTTGAAACCCGCTACGACGTGCCCGTGCGCGAAATCATGACCCCGCGCGAGCGCCTCATCACCGTCAACGAAGGCGCCAGCCACGAAGAAGCCAAGGCCCTGCTCAACAAGCACCGGCTGGAGCGCCTGCTGATCATCGACGACGCCGACCGCCTCAAGGGCCTGATCACGGTGAAAGACATCACCAAGCAGACCACCTTCCCCAACGCCGCGCGCGACGCCTCCGGCCGCCTGCGCGTGGGCGCGGCGGTGGGCGTGGGCGCGGGCACCGAAGAGCGCGTGGAGGCGCTGGTCAAGGCCGGTGTCGATGCCATCGTCGTGGACACCGCCCACGGCCACAGCCAGGGCGTCATCGACCGCGTGCGCTGGGTCAAGCAGAACTACCCGCAGGTGGATGTCATTGGCGGCAACATCGCCACCGGCGCCGCTGCCCGCGCGCTGGCTGATGCGGGTGCAGATGGCGTGAAAGTCGGCATCGGCCCCGGCAGCATCTGCACCACGCGCATCGTCGCGGGCGTGGGCGTGCCGCAGGTCACCGCCGTGGACAACGTGGCGACCGCCCTGGCAGGCAGCGGCGTGCCGCTGATCGCCGACGGCGGCATCCGCTACTCGGGCGACATATCCAAGGCCATCGCCGCAGGTGCCAGCACGGTGATGATGGGCGGCGTCTTTGCCGGCACCGAAGAGGCCCCCGGCGAAATCGTGCTCTTTCAGGGCCGCAGCTACAAAAGCTACCGCGGCATGGGCAGCATCGGTGCCATGCAGCAAGGCAGCGCCGACCGCTATTTTCAAGAGAGCAGCACCGGCAACCCCAACGCCGACAAACTCGTGCCCGAAGGTATCGAAGGCCGCGTGCCCTACAAAGGCAGCGTGGTTGCCATCCTGTTCCAGATGTCGGGCGGCCTGCGCGCCAGCATGGGCTATTGCGGCTGCGCGACGATTGAAGACATGCGCGAGCGCGCCGAATTCGTGCAAATCACCTCGGCCGGCATTCGTGAGTCGCACGTGCATGACGTGCAAATCACGAAAGAGGCGCCGAACTACCGGGCGGATTGATGGATCGTCCAAAGATCCAGGCGGTGAATTGCTGACCATGCGCACTGCTGCTGTCTTGGATGATGTGCGGCATGGTTTCTGCCGTGGCCGCTCGCCCTTGGCATGGATGCCGTGCCGTGCCGTTGCATGCGCTTTTGCCCCCGGTCCTCGCCCTCTCGGAGCTGGCCCCTGTCTCAGCGTAGGTCGCCTAAATGTGCGCCAGCAACGCGTCGTCACGGAGGTGGCGCCGCTGCGCTGCTCGTTGCTGGCCTGGCGAACAAGCAAGGTGCTCGTGGTAGCCCGGTCACGCTGACCCGCAGAGTCCGGTACTGAACCGAGATTGGTCACACGCGCCGGTGACGCTGGATGATGGCGTACTACACTTCGCAGCCTTGGCGCACTGCGCCGTCGCTTTTTCCAGGATGTTCCGCGCCATCGTCATACGCGCCAACTTTGCGCGTAGCCGCTCAACCTCCATCTGCTCGGTACCCGTCACTCGCGCTGGAGCCGCAGCGGCGTATGGCAGCGGGTGTTCGAGGCCTTGGCGCAGGATGCGGACAACGAATACGCCATGATCGACGCCACCATCGTGCGTGCACACCAGCACAGTGCTGGTGCAAAAGGGGGGATCCGCAAAAGCAGGCGCTTGGGCGTAGCCGAGGCGGTCTGAGCGCCAAAATCCATGCCACGGTCGATGCGCTGGGTAACCCGACAGCATTCGTGCTCACGCCGGGCCAGGCGCATGACCTGCAGGGCGCAGATGTCCTGCTCAAGGACACACCCGCACAGACCGTCATTGCCGACAAAGCCTGCGATGCCCATGCGCGGGTGGTTGAGCCGCGGCTGGACAAAGGCAAGGCAGTGGTCATCCCTTGCCGGGCGACGAACAAGCAGCCACGGGAATACGACCGAGACCTCTACAAGGCTCGGCATCTGATCGAGAACTTCTTTGCACGCTTGAAGCAGTACCGAGCGATTGCCACGCGCTACGACAAGACCGCTGGCAACTTTCTGGGGGGCATCTATCTGGCGGCATCCATGGTCTGGTTGGCTTGAGTGGCAGTAACCCAGTGACACACTCGGGATTCATTGATGACACGCCCTAATCAAGCAAAACTTATTGAACCTTGACGCCGTTCAGCACTTGGAGGGGTTGATCTGATCCCCGAGACCACCGGGAGACCACGGCTGGGTGCATTAGCGCATTGAGGCGGCCGGGAAAAGCGGAGCCGCCGACCGTGCCCGAACGGTCACCGCGCGTGTGCGTGTGCGTGTGCGCTTGGGCTTCGCTCCGGAGCGTGCGGGCGAGTTCAGTCGATGCGCAGATCAGCGCACTGGTCGTGCAGCGTCCACCAAATCAGCAGGGTAGAACGGGTTGGCCCTGAACCCCGCGTCGGACACATCCAGCAGCATGGCGGTCAAAGCCACCTCAAAGCACCAGTAACCGAAATAAGCGCCTTCCCCGCCTTGCAGGCTGCCGGACCAGTGAATCGGCTCGATTCTCTTGATCCATTCGTCGGCATACGTTTGCAACTGCTCCGCGCGCTGCTGCGCTGCGGCTGTTCGCCAGACTTGAAGCAGCGGTTCGTAGACTTTCGGGAAGCTGCATTTGTCCGCGATGGCTCGACGGGTGTCTCCCAGGGCGCGTGCGGCCTCGTCCATCAGCGCGTCCTTGCCGGCGTGGCCGATGGCATCCAGAAGCCGCCGGATTTCCGCCGGCGTGAAACGCAGGGCACGGCTGAACGCCATCGTCGTCAGCGCGTCGTAGACCGTATCCAGCGTCAGCTTTTCGTATGGCACGCGGGTGTTGGCAAACTGCGCTGGCAACTCGGCATGGACACGCTTTTGAACTTCCTTGGCCTGCACCCAGAGCCAGACGCTTTCACGAATGTCCTCGATGGCGTCGCCCCGGCTGTAGCGATAGATGCAGTTCATGAAGGCGTAATTGACCAACGCATGCGCGCGCCCCGCCCGGCCTCCTATGTTGGCGAAAGTCGTCACGTCAGCGAGACGCTTCTGGGCTGCCTGCTCGACGAACTCGGCGTATTCGTTGAAATACGCCTGATCCTTGTGCTTGTCTCTCACCATGCATTTGGTTGGTGCCGTCTGCCAGCCCTCTGTTCAGCTGTGCGCTGTCGTATTTTGCTTCCACGATGACGCACCGAACGCCGTCTTGTGCCGCTGGATCGGCTATTTGATAAACCCCGTCTATTCCGTTGAGACCGGGTTGCGACACTTAGCCAGCACATATGCCAAGCTTGGCAGCTTGTGTGAGGGCAGTGTCATAGGTGTCTTCGCTGAACTCGGAGACCATGTTGTGTGGCACCTCCCCCGCATCGCGCGAGATTTTCCATGAGGCATAGCCCACTGCGTAACAGATGACTGCCAGGGCGGCTTTTTCTCGGGGATGGGTGGCTTCTATCTGATCGATCGCCAGTCCATCTTCTTTCTCGTCCATCAGCAAGTCGCCCAGATGATGCCCGGACGCCCTGCCATCGTTGCACCAGCGTCTCATTTCGCTGATGGCTGCCTGGGTTCGCTGCCTGGCACTGCTGCTGCTCAAAAAAGCCATGGCCTGCTCGCACACGCCTGCGAGTGTGGATATTTTGTTTTGGGTGGATGGTTCTTGCATTGAAGTTTCGGATGAAATGATGGATCTCGCGTTCAAGATTTATTGAACCTTGACACCGTTCAGCACTTGGAGGGGTTGATCTGACCCAGGAGACCAGATGCGAATCAGCAAATCGGGATACATTTCACTCAATTGCTTCACGATTCCGGATGGTTTATCGGGGTTTCCTAAGCCTGATTTACACATGTTGCAAACACCACTTTCATTTGAAATCGTGATGTCGAGGGTTTTGCCTCGCATGTGTTCGCTTGTGATTCCTTGGGTTTGGGCGGCATTGACAAAATGATTGAAAATGTCCTGTTCCGCATGGTTGCTGAACTGTGCAACATCGCTTGGAGATTGAATGGGACCTTCGGGGCGTGGACCCATTGGCGGGTCGGACAATCTCCGGGGTATCGCCGAGGCTCCATGGAAAGAAATATCCTGCAAACCGGGTACGTCGGTATTCCCTATTGCAATGGTATCCCTGCCGGCAGGTATGCCAACCTGCGCGCGCCAATGCTCAAGGGCTTGCGAGTTGGATAGCCGCGGCGTTAAAAGTGCCGAGGCCGGATTGGGTAAGTCACTTTGAACAACTATCTTGAGTGTCGTGCCTTCCGGGGTCGAGAGGTTCGCAATGGCTTGCCCGGGTTCGAGTGCAATAGGCGCTGACTGCTGCTGGGACAGGACGCGCACGCCCGTGAAGCCTGTCGGCAACTGGCTGTTGATCCACTGGGATGTCTTGCGTATGGCGCTGGAGAAGTCCGCTGTTCCGTACAAATTGTGGATGCCACCGGCCTGCCTGGCACTGATGCCTGCGCCAGCTGACCAAAACGCCATCATCGCCAGCGCTTGCGTGCGCTCAGTGGGCGTCAGCTGGTCCCAGTTGGCTGCCAGCGTCAGGCCGGTGTCGGCCATCGCGGCGGTGTCCGCATACTGGGCGGCGATGTTCAAGCCACGGCTTGTCTGGCCCATGCGCGCCAGTTGCGCCACATCGTCGGTGCCACCACCCATTCGCCCGGCGGCGTTGGCCAGACGAAGGCTGCTGCCCATCGCACCCAAGCTCAAGGCGCCTGCGCCAAGATTGAGCCACGCATTGCGCGCCTGCGCGTTGCCCAGCCCCAACGATTGGCCGTGGGTGGCACGGTCAAGCACTTCGGCGCCACCGGTGCCCACACCATATGCCCCCAGCAGTGCGCCGCCCACGAGCAATGCCGTGCCGCCCGTGCCCACGACTGCTGCACCCAGCAGCACCACGCCGCCGACCATGGCCGCACCGTCCAGCGTGGGTTTGACCCAGGCCTCCCATGCGGTGTCCACCGTGCTGGGCGTGTTGGCCCTGTCCAGTTGTGGCCGACCGTCTGCGCCGGCCGTCAGGTGGCCGTTGCGCGCATAGGTCATCTCGCCGGGCGGGAGCTTGTTGTTGCGAAGCCAGTCGTCAAAACTGGTGTAGCTGCGCGCCTCGCCCGTGCCGGGGTTGTAGTCGACGAAATGTTCGCGGCCATCGGCGGTTTCAACACGCCAGACAGTCGTCTGGATCAGCCCGTGCTCCTGCGATGCCACGGTAACCGGCAAGGCCGCTATGCGCGCCCCCTCACCGCCTGTGTTCAGGATTTGCGCCTCAATGGTGCGGACGACGTTGCCGGCATCGCCATCGAAGAAGTCGAATTCGCCACGCCCCATGTCGCGCTCTTCGGCATCGTTGTCCGGCGCGCGGCTGACGGCCAGGCCCATCGCCAGACCAATGTCGTTGCGCAACGCAGCGCCGGACAGTTGGCGCGCGTGGTCGCCGCGCATCTCCAGGTACTGCGTGAACGTGGGTGCAGTGAGGGCGTCGGGGTTGGCCTGATACGCCTCCCAGATTTGCTGCGCGCTCGCGTCCGGCGGCAGGGTTTGCAGCACGCGCGCGGCCTCTGCTTCGGCGCTGGCGACCCGGGCCAGGCTTTCGGTGTGCGCGGCGGGGTCTTCGGCCAGTTGTTGCGAGCGGCCTTGGGCTACCTCGGCATACAGCGCCGTGGCGGTGGGCTGCAGCTCGGGGGCAGCGTGGCTGGACGAGGCAAGGCCTTGCGCCATCCTTGTCAGCAGCAACCGCCCCTCGGTGGTGGTGGCGGGGTGCTCGGCGCGCACGGCGTTGGTGAGGGTGGCCAGGGGATCGGGCAGATCCGCAATGGCGCTGCGGCTGTTGTGGTAGCCAATGGACGCCGCGCCGACCTGGGCTGCCACGGCACGCTGCGTGTCGGGGTCGAGTCTGGCGAAGGCCTGCGCGGCCGCAGCTTGTTCGCCCGCGTCTGCCATGAAAGTCAGTGCCAGGGCATTGTCCAAGTCGATGCCGAAACCCAAACCAAGCGATGC
>JAUNTQ010000118.1 GCA_030538605.1 Pseudomonadota bacterium | reverse complement strand
CGACCCCGCCTGGCTGCAGCAGCGCCACGGCTACCCGGCGGCGCTGAACGAGAACCTGGCCGGGCTGGCCAAGCTGGTGCAGGCGGCAGCGGCGCCGTGACAGCGCGACCGGACTCACCCTCATTGACGGCGCTCAAACTTTGAGCTGATGGTTATAGCCAAACGCACAAATAATCAGACGCCTCTTGCTCCCTCCCCCGCTGGCTTGTGTATGCACACATCTTTTGCGACGGTGGAGGGTCTTTGATTTGGGCTCCGCGCTGGGTCAACTAGACAGGTTGTGTCCATCTGCAAGCGCCCATGATGGCGTCATTCCCGCGCAGGCGGGAATCCAGCCTCAGCACCTGCGCCAACGCTGGATTCCCGCCTGCGCGGGAATGACGGGTTTGAATACGGTGACGAGCCTACAAAGATGTGTGCATACGCTAGCCCCGTAGGGCGGGCACTTGTGCCCGCGTTCAACCGCTTGCAAACGCCCACGCGGGCATGAATGCCCGCCCTACAAGCCTGAGGATCTGTCGCGCCTCACGACGTCAAGCATCTGCAAGCGCCGAGCCCCAGCGCAGGCGAATGCACCATGACAGGCCGATGGCCAATGGAATGCCCATGAAAAACACCGCCGGCCACGGGTGCCAGGGCGGTTCCCAGACGAAGTCCAGTGCATGCAAGAAAGGCAGCCACGACCACAGCAGGCTGTAAGCCAGGCCCAGAAGCAGGAAATGCCAGCCCGCCACCAGGCGCGGGCGTCCGCGAAACACCTGGCCTTGCACGAACTCGGCCACAACGGCGACGCCAAAGGCGACGAGAGAAAAAACCGGAATGAACAGAAAGCGAATCTGCGGCGACATGTCGGGGTGGGTCTCGATCCGGCCCGGGTCGATTTGCGCCAGCGACAGATTCACCTCAAGCGTGATCAACACCGTGACCCCCACCACGATGCCCAGCGCCAGCCACAAGCCGTGCTTGAGGTAGCGCCATGCGGCTCGCACGGCGCGTCAACCGCTCTGAAGCGTTCGCGCCAGCCGCTCAGCGCAGCTTTGCGCCTGCGCGCCATCCTGCGCCTCGACCATGACGCGCACCACGGGTTCGGTGCCGCTGGCGCGGATGAGCACGCGGCCAGTGCCGGCGAGTTCGGATTCCACCGCGCTGATTTCGGCTTGCAGACGCGGGTTGTTCTGCCAGTCCTGCCCCGGCTGCAGGCGCACGTTGAGCAGGGTTTGCGGAAACAGCGTGACATCGGCCAATTGCTCGGCCACGGTGCGGCCGCTGGCGGCGCAGGCGCGCAGCACTTGCAGGGCCGAGACCAGGCCGTCGCCGGTGCTGTGGCGGTCGAGGGCGAGCAGGTGGCCGGAGCTTTCGCCGCCCAGCATCCAGCCGCGCTGGTGCAGCGCTTCGAGCACGTAGCGGTCGCCCACTTTGGCGCGCACGAAGTCGTAGCCCAGTTTTTTCAGCGCCAGCTCGATGGCCATGTTGGTCATTTGCGTGCCGACGACGCCGGCCAGCTCGGGGCCGCGCGGCTGGCCGCGGGTCTGGCGGTAGGCGAGTTTGTCGGCGGCCAGCAGGTACAGCAGTTCGTCGCCGTTGAAGAGGCGGCCCGTGGCGTCGACCAGTTGCAGGCGGTCGGCGTCGCCGTCGAGGGCGATGCCGTAGTCGGCCTTTTTCTCCAGCACGGTGCGCACCAGCGCCTGGGGGTGGGTGGCACCCACGCCGTCGTTGATGTTCAGGCCGTCGGGCGCGCAGCCGATGGCGATGACTTCGGCACCCAGCTCATGGAACACGGTGGGCGCGATCTGGTAGGCGGCGCCGTGGGCGGCGTCGACCACGATCTTCATGCCGCGCAGGCTCAGGTGGCTGCTGAAGGTGCTTTTGCAGAATTCGATGTAGCGGCCGGCCGCGTCGTCCAGCCGCCGCGCGCGCCCCAGGTGGGCAGAGTCGGCCCATTGCGGGGGCTCGGCCATCATGGCTTCGACGGCCAGCTCCCACGTGTCGGGCAGTTTGGCACCCACGGCGCTGAAGAACTTGATGCCGTTGTCGGGGTAGGCGTTGTGGCTGGCGCTGATGACCACGCCGCAGCTGGCGCGCTGCGCGCGCGTGAGGTAGGCCACGGCGGGCGTGGGCACGGGGCCGAGCAGCACCACGTCAACGCCGGCGGAGTTGAAGCCGGATTCGAGCGCGCTTTCGAGCATGTAGCCGCTGATGCGCGTGTCCTTGCCGATGAGCACCACCGGGTTGGGCTGCTGGCTTTTGAGCACGCGGCCCACGGCGTGGCCCAGGCGCAGCACCACGTCGGGGGTGATGGGGTGCTGCCCCACGGTGCCGCGAATGCCGTCGGTGCCAAACAGTTTTCGGCTCATGTGCTGATTCCTCCTGCGTGAGAGGCTACGATCTTAGTGGCCCCCTCGCCCCTTTTTTGGTAACAAAAAGCCCCGCGCGTGCGGGGCACGGGCGGGGCTGACGAAGCCAGGCGGTGTCAGGGCTTGGCGTTTTTCAGCAGGAAGTCGAGCACGGTTTTCTGCTCTTCAGCGTTCAGGCCCGCGCGCTGGAACATGCTGGGGGTGATGCCCAACCACTGCTTTTCGGTGAAGTGGCCGGGGTCGCGCGGGCCGTGGCAGACGGTGCAGCGCTGGTAGTAGATTTTTTCGGCCGGCGAGAGCGAGGCCATCGACTTTTCGCGCAGCGCGGCGGCGCGGTCGGCACCGTAGAACTTGTCGTCGAACTTGATGTCGCTCTTGACGATCTTCGGCGGCTCGAAGGCCTTGGTGCCGCCCGCATCGGCGTTGGTGCACTTGCGGATCGAGGCGATGCAGGTGTTGGCCGTGGTGGCCTGCGTGAGCCCGCTGGCGCGCCGGCTGGAGGTGAGGAAGTTGACCATGCCGTTGTTGCAGCGGCCCTTGCTGTCGAGCTGCGGCCAGGCGCCTTCATACAGGCTGACCACGCCGGGCATGATCTTGTCGGACACGCGCGCGCCCACCACCACGGCCCCGCGCTCGTTGTACAGCTCGACCAGGTCGCCGTCCTGAATGCCGTGGGCCTTGGCGTCTTCGGGGCTGAGGGTGAGCGGCTCGCGCGTTTGCACGGTGTAGCGCGCGCGCAGGCGCTCGGAGTTGTTCAGCTGCGAGTGCAGGCGCCAGTAGGGGTGGGGGCTGACCACGTGCACCTGGCCCTTGCGCGCGTTGCCCAGGTATTCGGCGGGCACCAGCCACTTGGGCATGGGCGGCATGTCGGCGATCTTCATCTTGTCGATGGTGGACGAATACATCTCCACCTTGCCGCTGGTGGTGTGCAGCGGGTGCTTGACCGGGTCGGCGCGGAAGTCGGCGTGGCGCGTCCACTTGCGCGCGGCGGCGGGCACGGGGATGCGAGCCATGCCGTCGGCCCAGAACTTCTCGAAAGGCGTGTCCTTGGCGGCGCTGCTGGCGTTGTAGGCGTCCTTGACGTAGTCCATGGGCGTCTTGCCTTCGGTGAAGGCGTATTCGATGCCGCACAGGGCCGACAGGCGGCGGAAGATCTCGAAGTCGTCCAGCGCGTCGTGCTGCGGGGCGACGATCTGCTTCATCGCGTACACCTTGTCGATGCTGTAGGTGCCGGCCGAGGAGATGTCGTTGCGCTCCACCGTGGTGGTGGCCGCCAGCACGATGTCGGCCCAGCGGGCCGAGCCGTTCCACCACGGCTCGTGGCAGATGACGGTGTCCACCTTGGCCAGCGCGCGCGCCAGCTCGTTCAGATCCTGCTGGTGCGAGAACAGGTTGTTGCCCGCGTTGTAGATCAGCTTGACGGCGGGGAAGGTGTAGTGGCTGCCGTTGTAGGTGAACTTCTTGCCGGGGTTGAGCAGCATCTCGTTGATGCGCGAGGCCGGGCAGATGGCCTTGACCGGGTTGCGCCCTTGCGACAGGCCCGTGGGCGCGGTGCCGCCCGACTGCGGCATGCCGCCGCCGCCGTAGTGCCACGAAAAGCCCACGCCCTGCCCGGGCAGGCCGATGTTGCCCAGGATGCAGGCGAAGTTGACGATGGCCCAGTAGGGCATTTCGCCGTGGTGCGCGCGCTGGATGGCCCACGAGGCGCACAGCTGCGTGCGCCTGGACGCCATCAGCTCGGCCAGCTCGCGGATGCGCGCGGCGGGAATGCCGGTGATCCTGGCGGCCCATTCGGGCGTCTTGGGCGGCGTGCCGTCGGCGTCCTTGCCTTCCAGGTAGGCGCGGAACTTGTCGAAGCCCACCGTGTACTTGTCGATGAAGGCCTGGTTGTGCTTTTTCTGGCTGATGAGGTGGTAGCCCATGGCCAGGAACAGCGCCGTGTCGGTGTTGGGGATGATGCGCACCCAGTCCGAACCCATCTTCTCGTCGGTGGTGGTGACCTGTGGGTTGATCGAGATGAACTGGCAGCCCGCCTTCTTGATGGCATCCCAGCCGGCATACATCTCGTGGTCGCACACGGTGTATTCGATGCGGTTGTTCTTGTCGGGGTCGCAGCCGACGAAGACCACCAGCTCGGTGTTGTCACGCAGCGTTTCCCAGGCGCTCTGGGCCGAATAGACCTCCATGTCGCCAATGACCATGGGCAGGATGATCTGGCCGGCACCTGCGGAATAGTCGCCGGTGGTCATCGAGCTGCCGCCCAGCAGGTTGAAAAAGCGCCCCTGCAGCACGTTGGGCCGGAAGATGCCCGCGTGCGACCAGCCGCCGTAGCTGGAGCTGAAGCAGCCTTCGTTGCCGTGCTTTTCAATCGTGTCGAGGATGGCCTTGGCCGTCAGGCCCAGGGCGGTGTCCCAGCTCACCTGCACCCACTCGTCCTTGCCGCGCAGATCGGGGCGGGTGTTGGCGTCGCCGCGCTGCACCGCCTCCAGATAGTGCTTGCGCACCATGGGCCCGGCGATGCGGGTCTTGTCGTAGGTGCGGTCAAGCACGCCCTCGGTCAGCATGGGGGTGGGCATCTTGTCGGTGGACTGCGCCGCAATCTGCGTGATGCGGCCTTTTTCCACCGTGGCGATCAGCGGTCCGTAGTGCGTGGCGTGCGGCACCTTGCCGCTGAAGTTCTTGATGGCGGCCAGCTGCGCGGCAGCATCCGGCGCTTGCGCCAAGGCGCGGCTGATGGGCGACAGCTGCCAGCCCGTGGCCGCCACGCCGGCCGCACCTGCGGCCCCTGCACCCAAGCATTGACGTCGCGTGATTTGCATCGTTTTTTTCCTTTGCTGCTGAAACCCTTGGTTTAGCACGCAGCGGGAGAAAAAACTTGACGCAAATCAACCCGGCGCGGATACCTCCGCGTGTACTTTCTCAGCCGCCACGCGGACCTGCGTCTGCACGTGCGCCAGCACCCGCAGCGCCTGCGCCGTCTCGCGCACGTCGTGCACGCGCACGATGGCGGCGCCGCGTTCGGCGGCCAGCAGCGCAGCGGCCACGCTGGCGGTGACGCGCTCGGCGGGCGGCGGCGGCGCAGGGGCATCGCCTAGCAAGGCCGCGCCCAGCGATGACTTGCGCGACCAGCCCACCAGCAGCGGATAGCCCGCCGCCAGCAGCTCGGCCTGGCGCGCGAGCAGGGCGAAGTTTTGCGCCACGGTCTTGCCGAAACCGATGCCGGGGTCGAGCACGATGCGACGCTTTTCAACGCCCAGCGCTTGCAGGGCATGCGCAGATTGCTCCAGAAATTGAAGTACCGACGGCAGCACATCGCCCTCCATCGGCGCGGCCTGCATGGTTTGCGGGTCGCGGTGCATGTGCATCAGGCACACGCCGCAGGCCGGGTGCGCGGCCACCACGGCCTGCGCGCCGGGCTGGCGCAGCGCCCACACGTCGTTGACGATGTCGGCACCCGCGTCCAGCACGGCGGCCATGACCTCGGGCTTGTAGGTGTCTACCGAAATGGGCACGCCCAGCTGCACGGCATCGCGCACCACGGGCAGCACGCGGGCCAGTTCGTCGGCCAGCGGCACGGCGGGGCTGCCGGGGCGGGTGGATTCGCCGCCAATGTCGAGGATGTGCGCGCCGTTTTTCAGCAGTTGCTCGGCATGGCGCAGCGCGCTGGCCGTGTCGGCATGCTGGCCACCGTCCGAAAACGAATCGGGCGTGACGTTGACGATGCCCATGATGCGGGGCTGGGCCAGGTCAATCGCGAAGCGGGTGGTTTGCCAGTGGCTCATGGAGACAAAAAAACCGGACGCAGAGGACGCAAAGGATTCGCAGAAGACGCAAAAGAAATACCAAGATTTTTTTGGCTGTTCTTTTTGCGTCCTCTGCGTAATCTTTGCGTCCTCTGCGTCCGGCTGTTCTCGGCTGTTGGATTCGCTATCAGGCCACCGTGGGCGCGGGGTCAGCCGGCTTGGCGTCTGCCGCCGTGCCACCACCCGTGCTGCCCGACGAGGGCTTGCGCGGCGTGAAGTCCTTGGGCGGACGCGGGGCGCGGCCGGCCATGATGTCGTCAAGCTGGTCGCCGTCGATGGTTTCCCAGTCGAGCAGTGCCTTGGCCATGGCGTGCATCTTGTCCTGGTTGTCTTCGATCAGCTTGCGCGCCAGCGCGTATTGCTCGTCGATGATGCGGCGCACCTCGGCGTCCACCTTCTGCATGGTGTCTTCGGAGATGTTGGTGGTCTTGGTGACGCTGCGGCCCAGGAAGACTTCGCCTTCGTTTTCGGCATACACCATCGGCCCCAGCGCCTCGCTCATGCCGTACTTCATGACCATGTCGCGCGCCAGGTTGGTGGCGCGTTCGAAGTCGTTGCTGGCACCGGTGGTCATCTGGTTCATGAACACTTCTTCGGCGATGCGGCCACCGAACAGCATGCTGATCTGGTTCAGCATGTATTCCTTGTCGTAGCTGTAGCGGTCGTTCTCGGGCAGGCTCATGGTCACGCCCAGCGCGCGGCCGCGCGGGATGATGGTGACCTTGTGCACCGGGTCGGTCTTGGGCAGCAGCTTGCCGATCAAGGCATGGCCGCTTTCGTGATAGGCGGTGTTGCGGCGCTCTTCCTCGGGCATGACCATGCTCTTGCGCTCGGGGCCCATGAAGATCTTGTCCTTGGCCTTTTCAAAGTCCTGCATCTCCACCACGCGGGCGTTGCGGCGCGCGGCCATCAGCGCGGCTTCGTTGCACAGGTTGGCCAGGTCGGCACCGCTCATGCCGGGCGTGCCGCGCGCGATGATGCTGGCGCTGACGTCCTGGCCGATGGGGATCTTGCGCATGTGCACGTTCAGGATCTGCTCGCGCCCACGGATGTCGGGCAGCGTCACATACACCTGGCGGTCGAAGCGGCCCGGGCGCAGCAGGGCGGCGTCGAGGATGTCGGGGCGGTTGGTGGCGGCCACCACGATCACGCCCAGGTTGGTCTCGAAGCCATCCATCTCGACCAGCATCTGGTTGAGGGTCTGCTCGCGCTCGTCGTTGCCGCCGCCCAGACCCGCGCCACGCTGGCGGCCAACCGCATCAATCTCGTCGATGAAGATGATGCAGGGGGCGTTTTTCTTGGCGTTCTCGAACATGTCGCGCACGCGCGCCGCGCCGACGCCGACGAACATCTCCACGAAGTCGGAGCCGCTGATGCTGAAAAAAGGCACCTTGGCCTCACCCGCGATGGACTTGGCCAGCAGCGTCTTGCCGGTGCCGGGCGGGCCAACCAGCAGCAGGCCGCGCGGAATGCGGCCGCCGAGTTTCTGGAATTTTTGCGGGTCTTTCAGGAAGTCGACCACTTCCTTGACTTCTTCCTTGGCCTCGTCGCAGCCGGCCACGTCGGCAAAGGTGACCTGGTTGGTGTTTTCGTCCAGCATGCGCGCCTTGGACTTGCCGAAGCTGAAGGCGCCGCCCTTGCCGCCGCCCTGCATCTGGCGCATGAAGTAGACCCACACGCCGATCAGCAGCAGCATGGGACCCCAGCTGACGAGCAGGGTCATGAGAAGCGAGCCTTCTTCGCGCGGCTTGACGTCGAACTTGACGTTGTGGTTGATCAGGTCGCCCACCAACCCGCGGTCGAGCACCGAGGCATTGGTGCGGATGCGGCGGTCGTCCACGGTGATGGCAGTGATCTCGCCGCCCGACAGGCCTTCGGGGATGACGGCGCTTTTGATGCGGTCGTTGCGGACTTCCTGCAGGAACTCCGAATACGACATGTGGTTGGAGCCGGCCATGCGGCCGCCGTCGAACTGCTTGAACACGGTGAACAACACCATGGCGATCACCATCCAGACAGCGACCTTCGAGAACCATTGATTTTTCAAAGCTTTGCGCTCCAGTCAGTAAACCCGGCAATGCCGGGTATGTGCAGGCCATTTTAGGCATTTCAACCCTTGCGGCGTGTGGGTGTGAGCCCCAAGTCGTAATGTCCCCATAGCCCCAGATAGAAGTGTCCCCTTTT
>JAUNTQ010000117.1 GCA_030538605.1 Pseudomonadota bacterium | reverse complement strand
GCCAGCGGTGCGCGATGACGAATGACTGCGCTCTGGCGAGCGCATGACAAATGACGAACCCCACCAGCCCGCATGGCTGTTTTGTCATTTGTCATGGCGCGTCAGCGCCGGTCATTTCGCGCAGCGAAGTCATGTATCAGCCCGTGCGGTGCTTGGGGCGGCGTGACACGTAGCGCTCGAAGCGGCGGCGTTTGCGCGTGCTGCCCTCGTCGGCGGGCGGGGTGCGGGCGAGGTCGTAGCGCGTGAGGTCTTCGCCTGGCGGTTCGCGGCGCTTGCGCGGGGGGGCGTCGGGGCGGGCTTCGTCGGCCGTCTCGTCGCCCGTGCGCTCGCCGCGCGCCTTGGCCAGCTCGTGGCGCACGTCCTGCGCCCACAGGATCACGGTGGCGATGATGTCGAACAGCTCTGCGGGCACGATGTCGCCCGTTTCCGCGTCGGCCAGCAGCGCGCGCGCCAGATCCACGTTGCGCAGCACCGGCACGCCCGCTTCCTGCGCGGCGGTGCGCATGGCCAGCGCGTCGTCGTCTTCGGCCTTGGCCACCACGGTGGGCACGGGGCAGCGCTCGCGGTGGTAGTCGATGGCAATGGCCACGTGCGTGGGGTTGACCACCAGCACGTGCGCGTTGGCTGCCGCGTTGTTGGCGCCTTGCTGCGCCCACTCCTGCTGCAGTTGCTTGCGCTGGCCCTTCATGTGCGGGTCTCCCTCGGCGTCTTTCACTTCCTGGCGGATGTCGCGCATGCTCATGCGCATCTTCTTGGTGTAGGAATAGCGCTGCCAGGCCAGGTCCATGGCCGACACCAGCACGAAGCAGCCACCGGCCCAGGCCAGCAGCGTCCAGCTCGTGTGCCACAGCGCCGAGCCCACGGCCTGCGGCTGCCCGGCAATGGCCAGCAGCGGCAGCTCAGGCAGCACCGACTTCATGGCCAGCCAGGCAATGGTGCCCACCACGGCGGTCTTGAGGATGGACTTGAGCAGCTCCACCAGGTTGTCCATGGAGAACATGCGCTTCAGGCCCTTGGCCGGGTTCATGTTCTCCATCTTGGGCTTGAGCTTTTCGAAGGCCAGCACCGGCCCGGCCTGGATGAACTCGACCAGCGCGCCCACCAGCGCCACCGGCACCAGCACCAGCCCCACCACGGACATCAGCGTCAGCGCCGCCTGCCGGCCCAGGCGCGGCCCGGCCTGGCTGAAGGGCTCGTGCATCACGTCGAAGCTCACCTGCACCAGCGCGGCCAGCTGTCCGCCCACCAGCGGCAGCGCCAGCGCGGCCAGCAGCAAGATCGCCAGCAGCCCGGCGGTGGAGGTGATGTCCTTGCTCTTGGAGATGTCCCCCTTCTTGCGCGCGTCCTTGAGCTTCTTGGGTGTCGGCTTTTCGGTCTTGTCGCCGCTGTCGTCCTGACCGGCCATGCGGTGAATCTCCCGTGGAAGCAGATGGTTTAAGACCAAAGTACTGGCTTTTGAGCCAGCCCTTTGTATGCGAAGCCAAGCAGTCTGCCTGCCTGGCGCGACGGGAGCATGAAAGATGTAAATGAACGTATTTGCCCCCTCACTCTAGGGGTATAGGGCGCAGGCTCCCTTACACCATGAAAGCGCGCGCGGGGCTTGGTTTGACACATTCAGATACGACTGTATGCGACTTTTGTCACGGTTCATACACCCCTGTCGCCAATACTTGCGGCTTTGGAAATTGGCCGAGAGAAGTCTCCCCGTGCGATTGCTTCAGTATTTGCCTGCGGCGCAGGCACTGCCTGCCCCTGTTCTGCGCCGCCCGGTCACACGGGTGGTGGCGCATGGCTTGGCGCTGCTCGGCCTGTGCCTGGCCACGGTGGGTGCGCAGGCCACGGCCTCCGGCAACACCTCGTCCCAGGCCACTGGCTGCGCTGCCGGCTGGGAGCAGCTGCTGCCGCGCAGCCAACGCGAGCGGGAAAGCCAGGCGCGCGGCTGCACCCTGTCCGAGCGGCCCGCCGCTGGCGCGGTGGCTGCCGGGCAACTGCACGTGTACAGCCGCCCGCTCACCGACGGCGCGCTCGGCCCCCTGGCCACCCCCGGCACCGATGCACCGGCCGTGCGCACGCCCGTGCCACGCAGCGCGCCTGCACCGCGTGGCGTGGGCAGTGCGGGCACTGGCGCCAGCCGCCCGGTGGCGCTGGCACCGCTGATCGACCAGGCTGCGCGCGCCCACGACATCGACCCCCTGCTGCTGCACGCCATTGCGCGCGTGGAGTCGCGCCACCGCACCACCGCCGTCTCGCACGCCGGTGCGCATGGGCTGATGCAGGTCATCGTGCCCACGGCCTCGCGCTTTGGCGTGGACAACGCGCGCGCCCTGCACGACCCCGAAACCAATCTGCACGTCAGCGCGCGCTATCTGAAAGTGCTCCAGCGGCGCTTCGGCAACGACCTGACGCTGGTGCTGGCCGCCTACAACGCAGGCGAAGGCGCGGTGGAGCGCTACGGCCGCCGCATCCCGCCGTTTCGCGAAACGCAGGGCTACGTGCGCAAGGTGCTGGCCGAGTACGAGCTGCTGCGCCGCGTGGCACAAGGCCCGGCCCTGCTGGCCGAGCTGGAGTCCGGCCTGTGAGCCTGGCGAGCTATTTCCAGTCGGCGGCCAGCGCCGGGAACAAGGGCGGCTTTCTCACGCGCTACACCGACATTGCGCTGGTGGCGGGCATCGTCGCCATCGTGGCGCTGATGATCGTGCCGCTGCCCATGTGGGCCATCGACTTGCTGGTGGCGGTGAACATCGCCACCGGGCTGATGCTGCTGCTGCTGGCGATTTACGTGGCGAATCCGCTGGAGTTCTCGGTCTTTCCCAGCGTGCTGCTCATCACCACGCTGTTTCGCCTGTCGCTGTCGATTGCCACCACGCGCATGATCCTCTTGCACGGCGAGGCGGGCCACATCATCGACACCTTCGGCAACATGGTGGCGGGCGGCAACCTGGTGGTGGGCCTGGTGGTGTTTCTCATCATCACCGTGGTGCAGTTCATCGTCATCGCCAAGGGCAGCGAGCGCGTGGCCGAGGTGGCCGCGCGCTTTTCGCTCGACGCCATGCCGGGCAAGCAGATGTCGATCGACTCCGACCTGCGCTCGGGCCTGATCGACAAGGACGAGGCGCGCCGCCGCCGCCGCGTGCTGGAAAACGAAAGCAAGCTCAACGGCAGCCTGGACGGCGCGATGAAGTTCGTCAAGGGCGACGCCATCGCCGGCATCATCATCATCATCATCAACCTGCTGGGCGGCCTGGCCGTGGGCGTGCTGCAGCAGGGCATGCCGATGGCCGAGGCGGGCGTCAAGTACTCCATCCTCACCATCGGCGACGGCATGGTGTCGCAAATCCCGGCGCTGCTGGGTGCCATGTCGGCGGGCCTGCTGGTCACGCGCACCACCGACGACGAGCATGACAAGCACCTGGGCGACGCCATCGGTCGCCAGCTGACGGGCAAGCCGCGCGTGCTGCTGGTGGCCAGCGGCCTGTGCATGCTGTTTGCCATGGTGCCGGGCTTTCCGACCGTCATCTTCATCCTGATGGGCCTGGGCCTGTTCGTCGGCGGTGCCATGCTCACGCCCAGCATGCGCAAGCGCTGGGAGCGCTTTGCCACCCCCAAGGTGGCTGCCGTGCGCCGCCGCGCCGCGCAGGCACCCACGCTCATGTCCACCGACGCCGCCCCCGCGCGCCCCACCGTGCCGCTGCTGCTGGAAGTGCCCGCCGGGCGGCTGTCGGCCGAGGCCAGCGCCGACCTGCTGCACGGGCTGGAAGGCGTGCTCGACCATTTCCAGCTGCACCTGGGCTTGCGCCTGCCACGCATCGACGTGCACGCCGTGCATGTGGAAGGCGATGACGACAGCGATGCTGCCGCCATGGCCGCCACCCATTGGCGCCTGCTGGCGCACGAGGTGCCGGTGGCCGAAGGCCCGCTGGCGGGCGAGCACCCTGCCGATGCGCTGGCCGCCAGCGTGCGCGAGACCCTGCGCCGCAACACCGCGCTGTTTCTCGGCACGCAAGAGGCCAACCACCTGCTCACCCGCGCCAGCATCGACCTGCCCGACGTGGTCAAGGAAACCCTGCGCGCGCTGCCGCTGGCGCGCGTGGCCGAAATCCTGCGCCGCCTGGTGGAAGAAGAAGTGGCCATCCGCAACCTGCGCGACATCCTCGAAACCCTGTCCGACGCGGCGCAGCGCGAGAAAGACATCTTCGCGCTGACCGAGCTGGTGCGCATCGGCCTCAAGCGCCAGCTGTGCTACCGGCACGCGCCGCAGGGCCGGCTGCACGCGCTGCTGCTCGACCCCGCGCTGGAAGAAACCCTGCGCGGCGCGGTGCGCGTCAACGGCGGCGCGCAGCAGCTCGCGCTCGACCCGGCGCAGATGCAGCAGCTCATGCAGCTGTTTGCCGAGGCCGTGCGCCAGCACCAGCCGGCGGCCATCGTCACGGCGGTGGACATTCGCCGCCACGTGCGCAAGCTCATCGAGCCCGACTGCTTCGACACGCCCGTGCTCAGCTACCACGAGCTGCTGCCCACGCTGCACCTGGAAGTGCTTGCGCGCGTGGGGGCCGATGGCGCGCCCATGCTGGAGGCCGCGTCATGACATCGCTTTTTTTGAATCAGACCACCACAGGAAAAAAAACCATGTTTCTGCAAGCAGGGATGACGAGGGAGAACAAGGGCCACGGCGGCGGCACGCTGCGCCGCTGGGCCGCAGGCTGTGCGCTGGGCATGGCCCTGCTGGCGGGGGCGGCGCAGGCCGCGCCCATCCCGTTCGAGGGCCGGCAGGTGGACCTGACCGCGCGCGAGCAGCCCATTGCCGCTTTCCTGCAAGACTTCTTCGGCATGCTGGACGTGCCGGTCAGCGTCAGCCCCGGTGCCAGCGGCGCGGTCAACGGCGTGTTCCGCGGCCCGGCCGACCGCGTGTTTGCCAACATCCAGCGTTCCTTTGGCCTGATGGCCTACTACGACGGCGCGGTGGTGCACGTGTACACCCCGTCCGAGGTCACCACCCGCACCTTCGCCATGCCCCAGGGCAATGCGCCGCAGGTGATCGCCACCGCGCGCGACATGCAGCTGACCGACCCGCGCAACACCTTGCGCGTGAGCACCAGTGGCGGGCTGATCGCCAGCGGCAGCCGCCGCTTCGTGGACATGGTGGGCGAGCTGGCCCAGGGCCAGCAAAGCCAGGCCACGGCGCTCGCGCCGCTGGGCTTCAAGGTCTATTACCTGCGCTATGCGTGGGCGCAGGACGTGACGGCGCAATACGGCGGCAGCGTCACCGTCATCCCCGGCGTGGCCAGCATCCTGCGTTCGCTGCTCACCGCCCAGCGCGGCTCTGCGCCCCCGCTCACGCAATACCGTGGCCCCACCGAGCAGGGCCTGCGCGGCCAGGGCCTTGCGCGCCCGCCGCAAGGCACGCTGGGCGCGCCTGGCGCCAACCCCATGCTGGCTTCTGCCGACGCGGTGCGCCAGGCATGGGACACCCGCCCCGGCGCGGTCGAGGTGGCCAGCGTCGATGGCCAGATGCTTGACCGGCTCAATGCCACGCTGCCCGCCAACGCCGCGCGCGTGGAGGCCGACATGCGCCTGAACGCCGTCATCGTGCGCGACTCGCCCGAGCGCCTGCACTACTACGACGAGCTGATCAAATCGCTCGACGTGGAGCCGCAGGCGCTGGAGATCGAGGCCACCATCATCGAACTCAGCACCGACAAGCTGCGCCAGCTGGGCATCAACTGGCGTCTGTCGGGCGACCGCTACTCATTCCTTTTCGGCAGCGGCACCAGCAGCGACACCGCCTTGTTCGGCAGCACCCCGGTGCAGGACATCACGCCCGCAGGCGCTGGCGGCTTTCTCTCGCTCGTGCTGGGCGGGCGCAACAACTTCGTGGCCCGCATCAACGCCATGCAGAACCAGGGCGTGGCGCGCATCGTCTCCAGCCCGCAGGTCATGACCCTGTCCAACGTGGAAGCGCTGTTCGACACCAACCAGAGCATCTACGTGCGCGTGGCCGGGCGTGAGCAGGTCGATCTGTACAAGATCACCGCCGGCACCTCGCTGCGCGTCACGCCCCACGTGTTCCGCGAGGGCGACGACGTTCGCATCAAGCTGTTGGTGCAGATCGAGGACGGCAGCATCGACCGCAACCTGCCGCAGGTGGACATGATCCCCGTGGTGCGCCGCTCGTCCATCAACACCCAGGCGCTGATCGTCGCGGGCGAAAGCCTGCTCATCGGCGGCATGGCCACCGAAGTCACGCGTGAGGGCGTGAGCAAGGTGCCGCTCCTGGGCGACATTCCCGTGGTGGGCGCGCTGTTTCGCAACAACGTGACCGAGCAGGAAAACGTCGAGCGCCTGTTCCTGATTTCGCCGCGCCTGATTCCCGCACGCCGCGCCATGAGCCCCACCGCCCCCACCGGCCCCCAGCGCCCCGGCGGCGCGGTGGCCCTGCCGCCCGTGCCCGAACACCCCGAGCCGGACTGGCTGCGTGGCCGCACCGCCCCTGGCGGTGGCGATGCCGCCAGCGAGCCGGCGTCCAACATGCCTCGGGCCGGAGACGCCTGACGCACACACCCTTTGCGCCGCGCGCCGCGCGCTGGCCAACCCCAGGAGATGCCCGCCATGACCCCTTCCCCGTCTTTCGAACTGCGCGTGCTCAGCGGCGAGCAGCGCGGCGCCGCGTCCGCCCTGCGCCCTGGCGACAGCCTGCGCATCGGCCAGGACTGGTCCAACGACGTGGTGCTGTCAGGCGCGGGGCAGGGCGCAGGCGCGCGCCTGGTGCTCACAGCCGACGGCGCGCTGGCCCTGTCGGCCGATGGTGGCAGCTGCGAGATCGACGGCGCCGGCCTGCCCGATGGCGAGCAGGCCGGGCTGGCGCTGTACACCCCCTTCACCGTGGGCGGCACGCGCATGGCCGTGGGCCGCATGGGCGCGGCCGAATGGGCCAGCCTGTTCGATGGCGCGCCCGCCGTTGGCGAAGAAACCGACGCCGCCGCCCATGCCGATGCCGCCGATGACACCACCGCCATGCCCGCACTGGAAGCCGCTGCCGCACCCGCGCGCCGCGGCTGGGCGGCGCGCCTGCTGATGGGCGGCGCGGCGCTGGTGGGCGTGTCCGCAGGTGCGCTCACCCTGGCCTGGGCCATGGGCCCCGGCGCGCTCAGCCTGCCCGAGCAGGCGCAGCACCTGCGCCAGACCCTGGCCCACCTCGGCTTTGCCGCGCTGGACGTGGAACACCGTGACGGCCAGCTCTTCGTCGTGGGCCACATCGACACGCAAACCCAGCGCACCCGGCTGGAGCAGGCCCTGGCCGGACAAACCCCCGCGCGCGTGGCCGTGTGGGTGAACGAGCAGGTCACCGCTGGCGTGGCCGACGTGTACCGCCTCAACGGCGTCGCCGCCGAGGTGCGCACCGGCGGCCCCGGCGTGGTGCACGTCAGCACCCGCGAGGGCGACCTGCCCAAGCTCGAACGCGTGCAGGCCACTGCCCGCCGCGACGTGCCGGGCGTGCACCAGCTCGTGGCCGTCAACGACCCGCCCCCTGCATCGCCCCGGCCCGAAACCCTGGTGGCCGACCCCGGCAAGCGCGTGGCCGCCATCGTGCCGGGCGAGCCGGCCTACGTGGTCACGGCTGACGGCACGCGCTACTTTGAAGGGGCCATCCTGCCCAGCGGCCACCGCATCCTCGCCATCCTCTCCGACCGTGTGCAGATGGAGCGCGAAGGCGTGCCCAGCACGCTCAATTTCTGACGCATTCGCTTTCCCCGCCGGCGGGCGCGTTCTATCCAGGACCCGCGCGCCCACCGGCTTGTTTCAGCCCCCCGAGGTCCGGCAACGACAGCCACTGAAAAGAGGTACACACCATGAGCAGCAACGTGAACCCCCTGGCCGTGATGGCACTCACGCCCATGAACAACGCGCAAGGCCGCGCGGGCGGCAAGCCCGCCAGCTGGTACGAGGCCATGGCCGAAGCCTGGGGCAAGACCCTGGATGCCAAGGCCACCGAGATCGAGGCTGCCGCCGACGAGCTGGCCGCCGGCAACGACAAGCCCGCCCACATCACCATGATGACCGCGCTGGCGCAGCAGATGGGCTTCATGTCCAACAGCGCGCACACCTCGCTGCAATCGGTGGGCACCGCGCTCGAGACCATGGCACGCAAGCAGTAAGCGGGCGATCCAGCCATGAGTGCCATTTCATCCCTGCCCGCCGCCACCGAGCTTCTGGGTGCCGCCAGCGGCGGCAACCTGCAAGCGGGCTACAACGTCTCGCTCACCGACATGTCCGGCTTTGCCGACGCCATGGCGCGCGCGCAAGGCGGCGGCTCCCACACGCTCGGCCCCCAGGCCGTGACCGGCCCCAGCGAAAGCATGCAGGCGCTGTTCAAGCCGCTGGAGCGCATCAACGCCGAA
>JAUNTQ010000116.1 GCA_030538605.1 Pseudomonadota bacterium | reverse complement strand
GCAGAAAAAAGCCGCCGACACCAAAGCCGCCGCCGCCCGCGAAGCCAGCGAATCCGACGCCCGCCGCAAGGCCGAGCTGGCCCGCCTGGCCCAACTCGCCGGTGCCGGCGAAGGCAGCGGCAGCGACGAGCGCGACGCCAGCCCGTCGGCCAGCTACGCAGGCCGCATCCGCGCCGCCGTGCGCCCCAACATCGTCTTCACCGACAGCGTGCCCGGCAACCCCGTGGCCGTGGTGCAGGTGCAAACCGGCCCCACCGGCACCATCCTCTCGCGCCGCATCATCAAATCCAGCGGCGTCAAAGCCTGGGACGACGCCGTGCTGCGCGCCCTCGACCGTACCGAGAAACTCCCCTCCGACAACGGCCGTTACTGGAACCCCATGGAACTGGTGTTCCGTCGGCACGACTGATCTTGTGGCGTGATGTGACGAATGCACGCATCCTTGTAGGCTGGGTAGAGCGCTAGCGAAACCCAGCGTTCTCCCGAGCCGGTTGGCTGGGTTTCGCTCGGCGCTCTACTCAGCCTACGAGGCAGGTGCTTCGTTCAGCGTGTCGGGGTTTCGCCCTGCGGGTTGAGCCTCGCAAAGATGTGTGCATGCTGCGCGTCCTCCGGCAATGGCTGCCGCACAAGCGGCTTTAAGCTTGGGCCCTCTGTCCATCTCCTTGCGTTTGCCCACCATGAACACCTCTCCCGCCCCCATCTCCTTTGGCCTCCAGGGCCGCGTCGCCATCATCACCGGCGGCAGCCAGGGCATTGGCCAAGCCTGCGCGCGGCGCTTTGCGCAAGAAGGCGCGCACGTCGTGCTGGCCGATGTGGCCGATGCCCCCGGCCAGGCGCTGGCCGCCGAGCTGCAAGCCACCTATGTGCACTGCGACGTGGGCGACAAGGCCCAGGTCGATGCGCTGGTCGCACACACCATGCAGATACATGGCCGCATCGACGTGCTGGTCAACAACGCGGGCATCTTCAAGGCCGACGATTTCCTCGACGTGACCGAGCAGGACTTCGACGCCGTGCTGCGCGTCAACCTCAAAGGCGCTTTCCTCGTCGCGCAGGCCGTCGCGCGCGAGATGGCCAAGGCGGGCAGCGGCAGCATCGTCCACATGAGCAGCGTCAACAGCGTGCTCGCCATCCCGGCCATCGCCAGCTACAACGTCAGCAAGGGCGGCATCAACCAGCTCACGCGCGCGATGGCACTGGCGCTGGCCGACCGCGGCGTGCGCGTCAACGCCGTCGGCCCCGGCACCATCGCCACCGAGCTGGCCGCCAAGGCCGTGCTCACCAGCGACGAAGCCAAGAACAAGATCATGATGCGCACGCCCATGAAGCGCCTGGGCGAGCCCAGCGAAATCGCCGACGCGGTGGCCTTTCTCGCCAGCGACGCAGCCAGCTACATCACCGGCGAAATCATCTACGTCGACGGCGGGCGCATGGCGTTGAACTACACGGTGCCGGTGTAATCCGTTCGCCGAGCCTCGCGCGCCATGCTCATCGCCCACATCACCGACTCCCATCTGGGTCTGCCCGTCGGCTTTCTGCCCGGCCACCCCGGCCCTGCCGAGATGCTGCGCCGCGCGCTGGCGCACGTGCGCGCGCTCCAGCCCGCGCCCGATGTGCTGCTGCTTTCCGGCGACCTGGCCGAAGCCGGACGCGAAGCCGATTACCTTGAGCTGCAATCGCTTTTGAGGCAGCTGCTGCCTGCGCAGGCCGATGGCGGCCCGCTTCTGCTGTGCGTGCCCGGCAACCACGACCTGCCTGCCACCGCCCGCCGCGTGCTGGGCGCAGCCATGCCCGTGGCGCCCGACGCGCCTGCGGGCCGCATGTGCGTGCGCGCCGCGCACGGCGGCCTGCACTTCATCGGGCTCGAGACCGTGGTGCCCAGGCAGCCGCATGGCGCGCTGGATGCGCCCCAGCTCGACTGGCTGGCGACGCAGCTGCACGCACTGGCCGGCCAGCCCGTGCTCCTCTTCATGCACCACCCGCCGCTCGTCACCGGCATCGAGGCCATGGACGCCTATGGCCTGCGGCAAGGCACGGCCGAGCTGGCCCGCCTGGTGGCCGCACACGGCGGCGTGCAGCTGATCGCCTGCGGCCACATGCACCGCCCGATCGCCGGTGCGCTGGGTGGTGCGCCCGTCGTCGTCGCGCCCTCTCCCTCGCACCAGCTGGCGCTGGACCTGCGCCCCGGCGCGCCCCTGGCCATCCGGCTGGAGCCCCCCATGATCGGCCTCTACCGCTGGACACCGCAAGACGGCATCGCCTGCCACTTCAGCCACGTGCAGGCGTTCGACGGGCCTTATCCGGTCTGACCGCTGCATCGACGCAAGCAGCAGCGGCATGTGCGCTTCACCGCCGTCCTTCAAACGGGCAAGACCGCGTTGTCGCCGTGGAAGCTGACCACATGCGGGCGAAGTCAGGGGTCGGCATGAGCACCCCGCGCGGCCGTGCAGCCGCGCGTCCAGCGATCGACGTGCCTGACCTGACCACCTTGCGCGTCGTCGTGGCGGTGGCCGAAAGCGGCTCCATGAGCGCCGGCAGCGACCGTGTTGGTCTGGCTCTGGGCGCAGTGAGCGAACGCATCGCCGCACTCGAACGCGCCAGCGGTACGCAGTTGTTCGAGCGCTCCAGCCGCGGCGTGCGTCTTACCGCCATCGGCCAGTTTCTGGTGCAGCGTGCGCGCGAGCTGCTGGCCGAGGCCGACCGCCTGGCGCTCGATCTGCACGACGCGGCACACCAGTTGCAAGGCCATGTGCGCGTGATGGCGAACGCCTCGTCGATCATCCAGTACCTGCCCGGGCGGTTGGCTGCTTTCCAGACCGCGCACCCACGCATCCGCGTCGAGGTGGAAGAGCGCAGCAGCCCCGAGATTGCGCTGGCCCTGCTCGACGGCAGTGCCGACCTGGGCCTGCTCGACATGCCCTATGCGGTGCAGGGGCTGGATGCGGTCGATCTGTTCAGCGACACCCTGGTTGTCGTGCTGCCCGCCGATCACGTGCTGGCGCGCCAGCGCAGTCTGGGCATGGACGCGCTCATGGCGCAGCCGCTGGTCTGCCTGCTCGATGGCAACGCCATCTCCGGCCGGCTCACGGCTGCCGCCGAACAGCGCGGGCGGCGGCTGCCGATCCGCATGCAGATGCGCAGCTTCGACGCTGTCTGCCGCATGGTTGCTGGTGGCGTGGGCGTGAGCGTGCTGCCGCGCGAGGCCATCGCGCCGCAGCTGGCGGTGCTGCCCATCACGACCGTGCGCCTGGCTGAGCCCTGGGCCATGCGCACCCATCGCGCCATGCTGCGCCAGGGCCTGCCGGCACGCGCGCCGGTGCGCACACTGGTGCGCGCGCTGCGACGAGGCTGAGGTCGTTCGTTCCGCTTTCGTCATCGGCGAAACCAGCCTTCGCCGCAAGTCCTTGCGCGTGCCGACAGGGCTTTCTAAGGTGAGTGATCTTCACCACGCACGGCCTTGGCACCGGCCCCGCACTTCATGGACAACGCCGACATCACCATCACCCGCGTGCATGCCACGCCGCTCAATCTGCCCGTGACCATGGGCGGGCGCGAAACCAGCCTGTCGATCTGCGTGGTGGACGTGGAAACCAGCGCCGGCATCACCGGCACCGGCATGACGGCGATCACCGAGGAAGAGGTCGTCGCCAGCATCGTCAACGACGTGGCCGCGCACGCGCTGGCCGGGCGCGACCCGATGCGGCACGAACAGCTGTGGGACCGGCTCTACTGGCTGCTTACCCCGCGCGGCCAGTCGGGCTACGCCAACCACGCCATCGCCGCCATCGATCTGGCGCTGTGGGACATCAAGGGCCAGCTGCTGGGCGAGCCGTGCTGGCGCCTGCTGGGCGGCGCACGCGACCGCGTGCCGGTGTACGCCACCTTCGGCTTCGCCTTCTTCGGCCGCGACGAACTGGCCGCCGCCGCCACCGAATGGGTGGGCCGCGGCTTCACGCGGCTGAAGATGACCGTGGGCCACCACGCGCTGCAGCGGCGCGACGAGCCGCGCGCGGTGCATGACGTGATCGCCGAAGACGTGGCCCGCGTCGCCGCCGTGCGCGAAGCGGTGGGGCCCGACGTGCAGCTCTTCATCGACGCCAATTGCAGCCTCGACTACATGAGCGCCCTCAGCCTCGCGCGTCGGCTGGAGCGTCACGACATCGCCTTCTTCGAGGAGCCGGTGTCGCACAACGACGTGGGCAACCTGGTCAAGCTGCGCGGCAAGGTGGGCATGCCGCTGGCCGGCGGGCAGAACGAGGGGCTGGCCAGCCGCTTCCGCGACTTCCTCACCGCGCAGGCGCTCGACGTGGTGCAGCCCAACGTGTGCATCAGCGGCGGCTACACGCAGTGCCTGCGCATCGGCGGCATGGCCGCGGCCTTCAACACCCAACTGGCCAACGGCGGCGCCTGGCCGCACCACAACATGCACCTGCATGCGGGTCTGGCCAACGGCACGCTGGTCGAATACCACTCGGTCGCCGTCGAATGCTGCAAGCACGTGTTCGACGGCCTGCCCGAGCCGGCCAAGGGCGTGCTCGCCTTGCCCACGGCGCCGGGCCTGGGCTTCAGGCCGAACCGCGAGCGCATCGCCGAACTGGCGCAGCGACCGCTGTCGCGCGGGGTCGGCAAGGCCTGAGTGCCGCACACAAGAAAACGACACGAACACACGGAGACAGTTATGACAGCCCTTCATCTGCCCGCGCCCACGCGCCGCCGCTTGCTGCTCGGCGCCCTGGCCATCGCCACCGCCGCGCCCGCGCTGACGCTGGCGCAGGACTACCCCACGCGCCCGGTGCGCCTGTTGGTCGGCTACTCGGCCGGCGGCGGCATGGACGCCGTGGCGCGCCTCGTCGCTCCCGCGCTGGGCGCGGAACTTGGCCAGCAGGTGGTGGTGGAAAACCGCCCCGGCGCCGCCGGCCTGCTGGCGGCCGATGCCGTGGCGCGCTCGCCCGCCGATGGCTACGCGCTGCTGCTGGGCGAAAGCGGCCTGCTCATCGCGCAGCACCTGCAGCCGCGCGCAGGGTTCGATCCGCTGAAGGACTTCGCGCCCATCGGCGGGCTGTTCAACCTGCCGCTCATGATCGTGTCGCGGCCCGACTTCGCCGCCAGTTCGCCGCAAACGCTGATCGAGCAGCTCAAGGCCAAGCCCGGCAAGCACGCCTACGCCACGTCAGGTGTGGGCACGGTGCATCACCTTGGCATGGAAATGCTCAAGGGTCGCAGCGGCACCTTCGTGCTGCACATCCCGTATCGCGGTGCCTCGCAGATCGTGCCCGACATCATCGGCGGCCAGGTGCCGCTGGGTGTGGTGAGCGCGGCTGCCGGCATCGCGCAGATTCGCGGCGGCAAGCTCAAGGGCCTGGCGATGATGAGTGACGACAAGCTGGCCGGCGCCGAAGGCGTGGCGCCGCTGTCGCAGGCGCTGCCGGGCTTCAACGTGGCGCCGCGCCTGTACCTGGCGGCACCCGCCGGCACGCCGCCGGCCATCGTCGCCAAGCTGGAAGAAACGGTACGCATGGCCCTTGCCAAGCCCGAGGTGGTGCAAGGCGCGACCGCCCAAGGCGCGGTGCCCGCGCCCATGGCCGCCGATGCGCTCAAGGCCGACCTCGCGCGCGAATCGGCCGACTGGGCCAAGCTCATCAAGGCGCAGAAAATCAGCGCACCATGACGGCAGGCACATGACCGATATCCCGACCCTCGGCCTGATCGTGCCGCCCGCACATGGCCGCGTACCCGACGACGGCCCACGCCTGTACGCCGGGCGCGTGCGCTTTCTGGCGCGCGGCCTTGGCATCGACCACATCTGCGCCAACGGTTTCGCGCCCGTCATCGAGGCCATTCGTGGCCATGCGCTGGCGCTGCGCGATGACGGCGCGCACGCCCTCTCCCTCATGGGCACCTCGCTCAGCTTTCACCGTGGCCTGGCCTTCACCGAAGACCTGTGCGCGCAGATGGCCGACGCCACCGGCCTGCCATGCACCACCATGAGCCATGCCATCGTGCGCGCGTTGCGCGCCCTGGGCGTGCGGCGCGTGGCGGTCGCCACCGCCTATACCGGGGCGCTCAACCGCGATCTGGCGCGCTTTCTGGGCGAAACCGGTTTCGAGACGGCTGCCCTTGACGGGTTGGGCATGACGGGCGTGCTGGCCGTGGCCGATGTCGGCCGCGACGCGCTGACGCAGCTGGCGCAGCGCGTCGTTCAGCAGTCCGCCGGCGCCGACGGACTGCTCATCTCCTGCGGCGGCCTGCGCACGCTCGATCTGCTCGTGCCGCTGCAGGCGCAACTGGGCCTGCCGGTGGTCGCCAGTTCGCCCGCCGGTTTCTGGGACGTGATGGCCTGCGCCGGCCTGGACGCCACCACGCCCGGTTTCGGTCCGCTGTTCGAGCAACCTGCCCCCGTGGAGCACGCGCGCCTGACGTAGACTTTTCGCGTCGCCACCGACCGACGCGAAACGTCCATGACCCTTGCCCACCTGCTGCTGCGCCAGGCGCGCCAGCGTCCCGCATCCCCGGCCATCCTGAACGGCGCTGCGCCGCATGCCACGCATGGCGAATGGGCCGCGCGCAGTGCCGGCCTGGCCGAACGCCTGCGCGCGGCGGGCCTGCAACCCGGCGATCGCGTGCTGCTGTTCGCGCGCAACCACCCGCGCTATCTGGAAGTGCTGTGGGGCCTGTGGTGGGCCGGGCTGGTGGCCGTGCCCGTCAACGCCAAGCTGCATGCGCGCGAGGTGGAATGGATCGCCGCCCACTGCGGCGCGCGCTGGGCCTTCGTGACACGCGACGTGGCACCCGAGCCGCTGGCCTGCGCGGCGCGGCAGATCGACCTCGAAGGCGCCGAAGGAGCCGCGCTGCTGGCCCCCGCGCCCGATGCCTTGGCCGTGCCGCTGGCCGAGCGCACGCTGGACGACATCGCCTGGCTGTTCTACACCAGCGGCACCACCGGCCGACCCAAGGGCGTGATGCTCACGCACCGCAACCTGATGGCCATGGGCATGGGCTACCACGTCGATGTGGATGCCGTCTCCCGCACCGACGCCATTGTTTACGCAGCACCTGTTTCACACGGTGCCGGCATCTATGCCATTCCGCACCTTATGGCCGGGGCGCGCCATGTGGTGCCGGCTTCGGGCGGCGTCGATCCGGCGGAGCTGTTTGCGCTGGGGCACGAGGTCGGGCCGCTGTCGCTGTTCGCCGCGCCCACCATCGTCGGTCGACTGGTCGATGAGGCCGAGCGCCAGCGTCTGTCGCCCGAGGCCTGCGCGCAGTCGTTCAAGACCATCGTCTACGGCGGCGCACCCATGTACGTGGCCGACATCGAACGCGCCCTGCGCGTGATGGGCCCGCGCTTCGTGCAGATCTGCGGCCAGGGCGAGACGCCGATGGTCGGCACCGTTTTGAGCCGCGCCGACCTGGCCGACACCACGCACCCGCGCCACCGCGCGCGCATTGCCAGCATCGGCGTGGCGCAGACGCCGGTGCGCGTGCGCGTGGCGGACGCGCAAGGGCGCGACCTGCCGCTCGGTGAGGTGGGCGAAATCGTGGTGAAGGGCGACAGCGTGATGGCCGGCTACTGGGCCAACCCCGAGGCCACGGCGGCGGCGATCCAGGACGGCTGGCTGTTCACCGGCGACATGGGCGCGCTCGATGCCGACGGCTACCTGACGCTGAAAGACCGCAGCAAAGACCTCATCATCAGCGGCGGCAGCAACATCTACCCGCGCGAGGTCGAAGAAGCCCTGCTGCACGCCCCCGGCGTGGCCGAAGTTGCCGTGGTCGGCGAGGCCGATGCCGAGTGGGGCGAAAACGTCGTCGCCTTCGTCGTGCCGCAGCCCGGCACCACGCTGACGGAAAGTGCGCTCGATGCCCACTGCCTGGCCCACATCGCCCGTTTCAAGCGGCCCAAGCGCTATGTGTGGGTGAGCGAGCTGCCCAAGAACAACTACGGCAAGGTGCTGAAAACCGAGTTGCGCAAGCGACTCCGCGCGGCTTGAGCCGCCCGCACAATTTCGCTTTTCCCGCCACCAGGAGCGCCGCATGTCCCCCAACTCCCTCGACCAATGGCTGGCCGACGAAAAGGCCGTGTTCGAGCGCCTTGAAAACGGCCCCGGCCCCGGCGTGACGCCGCTGGAGCAGGCCGCGCGCCTGAGCGGGCTGGCGCTGATGCAGGCCATGCTGCGCGGCGAAGTGCCTTATGCGCCGATTGCCAAGACGCTGGACTTCATGCTGATCGAGGCCGCCAAAGGCCGCGCCGTGTTTCAGGGCACGCCGGGACCGCAGCTGTTCAACCCCATGGGCACCGTGCACGGCGGCTGGTTTGCCACCCTGCTGGATTCGGCCCTGGGCTGCGCGGTGCACACCATGATGCCCGCTGGCCGCGCCTACACCACGGCGGAGCTGGGCGTGAACCTGGTCAAGGCCATCACCCCCA
>JAUNTQ010000013.1 GCA_030538605.1 Pseudomonadota bacterium | reverse complement strand
CGTCGGCCAGCAGCATGGTGGCGTCGTAGGTGTAGGGGCTGTAGATCTGGTACTGGTTGGGGAACTTGGCGTCGTAGCGCGCCTTCCAGGCGGTGCCGCCGGGCATTTTCTGGATGGACGAGCCGCCTTCGGCGCAGACCACGTTGCCGAGGATCTTGGCACCTGCGGCGAGTTTGGCGATTTCGGTGGTGCAGATGCCGTCGCCGCCGAAGTACTTCACGCCGCCCATGCCCAGCTGCTCCATCTGGCGCAGCATGGGGCCGGCTTGCGCGTCCATGCCGCCGAAGAACACGCCGTCGGGCTTGCGCCCGCGGATGGCGGTGAGGATGGCCATGAAGTCAGTGGATTTGTCGGTGGTGAACTGCTCGCTCACCACTTCGATGCCGCGCTGCTTGGCCACGGCCTTGAACACTTCGGCCACGCCCTGGCCGTAGGCGGTGCGGTCGTCGATGACGGCCACGCGCTTGAGCTTGAGCTGGTCGGCGGCGTAGTTGGCCAGGCCCGCGCCCAGGGCGTTGTCGTTGGCGATGATGCGGAAGGTGGTCTTGTAGCCGGGCTTGGTGAGGGCCGGGTTGGTGGCCGCGCCGGTGACGTGGGGAATGCCGCAGTCGTTGTAGACCTTGGCCGCAGGAATGGTGGTGCCGGAGTTCAGGTGGCCGACCACGCCGGCGACCTTGGCGTCGCACAGCTTCTGCGCGGCGGCGGTGCCCTGCTTGGGGTCGGCCGCGTCGTCTTCGGCCTGCAGCTCGAAGCGGATGCGCTTGCCCGCGATGGTGATGTTCTGGGTGTTGAGGTCTTCCACGGCCATGCGCGCGCCGTTTTCGTTGTCCTTGCCAAAGTGCGCCTGCGGCCCGGAGATGGGCGCGACGTGGCCGATCTTGACCACTTGCACGTCTTGCGCGGACACCATGCCCGCCACGAGGGCGAAGGCGGCGGCAGCGGTCAGTTTCAGCTTCGATTGCATAGAGTCCTCCAGTGGTGAAAATGCGTTGGCCGCCCGATGTGGGCGGCCCAACAGCCGCACACGGTAGCGCAATTCACCCACCCAAGGCATCAGGGAACACGCTAGTGTTTCGGGTGCATCTGCCTAGGGGTTTTCACCGTCGCCGCTGCCGACCACGCCGCGCGCAAGGGCGCTGGCGACGGCGTCGCGCACCACTTCGGCCACGGCTTTCTGCACGCGGGCGTTCAGGCCGAGCAGCTGCTCGTGCAGGACGCGGCCAATGGCTTCGCTGATCTGGCGGTCAAGCTCGGGGCCGAGGTGCGCCAGCAGGGCCTGCGCGCCGGGCACATCGGCGGCGGCCAGGCCAGGGGGCGTGGCGCAGGCGGCATCGGGCTGGTCGCCAATCACCTCGGTGAGCGTGGGCACGTTGCGGGGCGCGGGGCGCGCGGGGGGGTCGGTGATGTCGTCGGTCATGCTGTGTCACTCCTTGGCGGCCAGGTCGTGCCGCTGTAACGGGTAGCCGCGGTCAGCGTAGTGCCGCCAGCGCTGGCGGGCCTGGGCGCGGTCGTCGGCACCGGTGCCGACGAGCTCGACCAGACGCTCGAAGCGCTCGAAGCCGACGGGCACGGCGTCGGTGTCGCCCAGGTGCACGAGCACGCCGGTGTGCGTGAGCGCGGCGCTGTCGCTGGCCAGCACGATGGGGCTGGCGCGGCGCACGTGCTCGGGGGCCGATGCGCCGCAGTGGGCAATGAAGTCGAGCGGTGAAAAGCGCCACAGCGCCTCGTCCAGCGCTTGCAGTGCCTCGGGCGCACCCACCACGCCGATGGGCGCGGCAGGCGCGCCGCCCGCGTAGGCCTTGCGCAGCAGGCGGCAGGCGTAGGCCAGCTTGTCGGGCATGTTGAAGTGGAAGGCGATGTCGGTCATGCCTGTGCCTTGAGGTGGGGAATGCAAGAACTGCCGGACGCGAAGGACGCGAAGGGTTCGCGAAGGACGCGAAAGAAACAGCCAGATATTCTGGTTTTCTTTCGCGTCCTTCGCGTCCTGGCTGCCCGCTCAACCGCCTTTGCGCCTGCCTTTGCTTTTGGCCGCCTTGGGTTTGCGGGCAGGTGCGGGATCAGCGGGCGCGGTCGGCTCGGCGGGCGGGTTGAGCTGGTCGAGCAGGTATTGCACGAGCAGGCCGACGGGGCGGCCTGTGGCGCCTTTGGCTGCGCCGCCTTTCCAGGCGGTGCCGGCGATGTCGAGGTGCGCCCAGGGGTAGGCGGCGGCAAAGCGCTGCAGGAACTTGGCGGCGGTGATGGCGCCGGCCGGGCGGCCACCGACGTTGGCGACGTCGGCGAAGTGGGTCTTGAGCGCGTCGGCGTAGTCGTCGTCGAGCGGCAGGCGCCAGGCGGGGTCGAGCGCGCGTTCGCCCGCTTGCAGCAGCTGGCTGGCCAGCGTGTCGTCGGTGGCGAAGAGGCCGCTGCGCACGCCGCCCAGGGCGATGACGCAGGCACCGGTGAGCGTGGCGATGTCGATCACGGCGCGGGGCGCAAAGCGCTCGGCGTAGGTGAGCGCGTCGCACAGCACCAGGCGGCCTTCGGCGTCGGTGTTGAGGATTTCGATGGTCTGCCCGCTCATGCTGGTGACCACGTCGCCGGGCTTGACGGCGCGGCCATCGGGCATGTTCTCGCAGGCGGGGATGAGGCCGACCACGTTGAGCGCGGGCTGCAAGTCGCCCAGCGCGCGGAAGGTGCCCAGCACGCTGGCGGCGCCGCTCATGTCGAACTTCATCTCGTCCATTTCGCCTGCGGGCTTGAGCGAGATGCCGCCGGTGTCGAAGGTGATGCCCTTGCCCACCAGCACCACGGGTGCGTCGCTTCTGCCCGCGCCTTCATAGCGCAGCACGATGAAGCGCAGCTCTTCGGCCGAGCCTTGCGCCACGGCCTGGAACGCGCCCATGCCGAGCTTGGCCACCTCTTTGGGGCCGAGCACTTCGCAGCGGATGCGCGGCAGTCTGGCCAGTTGCTCGGCGGCTTGGGCCAGCAGCGTGGGAGTGGCGTGGTTGCCGGGGCGGTTGGCCCATTCGCGCGCTTCGCGCACGCCATGTGCGGTGCCCACGGCCTGCTCGAAGGCGGCGCGCGGGGCGTCCGGCTGGGGCACGGCCAGGGTGACGCGGGTGAGCGCAGGGGCGTCGCCCGCCTTGGCCTTGCCCTTGGGCTTGTCCTTGTCTTTCTTCTTGCACTTGGTGGCGGTATAGGTGTAGGCGGTGTCGGCGGCGGCCTGCACGGCGGCGGCCACGGCGGGGGCATCGGCGGGCTGGGCAAAGCACAGGGTGAGGGCTGCAGCGGGGCCGCGCTTGAGGGCGGTCACGGCGGCGGCCACGGCCTTGCGCACGCGCGCGGGGCTGCCATCGCCCAGGCCCACCAGCAGCACGCGGTCGGCGGCGATGCGGGGCGCGCCGTAGCTGGCCAGCAGCGTGCCGGCTTCGGTCTTGAAGTCGCCGCTGGCGCTGGCGCGGCCGATGAGGGCGCTCAGCGCGTCTTCGCCTGCGGTGAAGTCGTCGGCCACCAGCACGGCGAGCGCGGGCGCGGCTTCGGCGGCGGCCTCGGGCAGGCGCAGGGTCTTGAGTTCGAAGTTCATAATCGCTTTTTTCCTTGAAGGGGGTGCCGCCAGGCCCGCCAAACGGGGCTTGACAGGGGCATCTCAAGCTATGTTATTCGATTCAACCTTGCGCAAGGAGCTGGGCCGCAGCTTCGGCGCCACCCTGGTGGTGCTGATCACCATCGTGATGACGGTGATGCTGATCCGCACGCTGGGCCAGGCATCCATCGGACGCATCAACCCGCAGGAGGTGATGCTGGTGATGGGCTACACGGTGCTGGGGCAGTTGTCGGCGATCTTGTCGCTGAGCCTGTTCGTGGCCATCACGGCCACGCTCACGCGCATGTACGCCAGCAGCGAGATGGTGGTGTGGTTCTCGTGCGGGCAGGGGCTGGCGTCGTTTCTGAAGCCGGTGCTGCGCTTTGCCTGGCCGGTGCTGCTGACGGTGGCGGTGCTGTCGATCGGGGTGCTGCCCTGGGCCAGCCAGCAGGTGCGCGAGCTGCGCGACCGTTTTCAGGGCCGAGGCGACATCGAACGCGTCGCGCCGGGGCGCTTCATCGAGTCGCAAGGCGGCCAGCGCGTGTTCTTCATCGACCAGGACGAGGGCAGCAGCGAATCGGGCAGCAACATCTTCATCACCGCCACCGAGCGCGGCACCGAAAGCGTGGTCACGGCGCAAAGCGGGCGGCTGGAGGTCATCCGGGGCGAGCGCTTTCTGGTGCTGGACAAAGGCCACCGCGTGGAAACGGCGCTGGACACGGGTGCCACGCGCGTGAGCGAGTTTGCCGAATACGGTGCGCGCATGAACCCGCGCGCGCTGGGCGGCCCCAGCACCAGCGATTCGCCGCGCCTGAAGTCCACCTGGGCGCTGCTGCAAGACCTCACGCCGCGCCACCAGTCGGAGCTGTCGTGGCGCTTCGGGCTGGCGCTGGCGGCGCTGAACTGCGTGGTCATCGCGCTGGCGGCCACGCGGGTGAACCCGCGCGTGGGCCGCAGCGCGGGGCTGATCTTCACGCTGTTTGCCTTTGCCAGCTACTACAACCTGCTGGGCGTGGGCCAGAGCTGGGTGGGCCACGGGCGCATCACGCTGTGGCCGCTGCTGCTGCTTTTGCACGGCGGCATCTTCACCGCCGCCATGCTGTGGCTGCTGGCGCGGCATGGCGACTGGCTCAGCCGCTGGCGGCTGGGGCGCAGCGCGAAGACGGTGGGCGCATGAGAGTCATCCGCCGCCTGATCCACACCGAAATCCTGCGCGCCACGGGCTTCGTGGCGCTGGCGTTTCTGGCGCTGTTTTTCTTCTTCGACTTCGTCGACCAGCTGGGCGACGTGGGCCGCGCCGCCGACCAGGGCTACACCGTGGGCGTGGCGCTGCTGCACGTGCTGCTGCAGATGCCCAGCCACCTCTATCAGCTCATGCCGATTGCGGTGCTGATCGGCACCATCTACGTCATGGCGCGGCTGGCCGAAAGCAGCGAATTCACCATCCTGCGCACCAGCGGCCTGGGCCCGCGCCGCGCGCTGGGCACCCTGCTGACGCTGGGCATGGGCTTTACGCTCTTCACCTTCGTGTGCGGCGACTACCTGGCCCCCGCGGCCAACCGCGCCGCGCAGACGCTGCAGGCGCGCTACTTCGGCGACATCACCGTGGGCAGCACGGGCGCGTGGATGAAAGAGCGCCAAGACACGCACAACTACGCCGTGAACGTGGGCGCGCTCGCGTCTGACGGCAGCATGAACCAGGTGCGGCTGTTCGAGTTCGACAACGCCACGGGCCGCCTGACGGCCACCCTCAAGGCCGCCCGCGCCGAATTCGCCCCCGAGGGCTGGAAGCTGCTGGACATGCAACGCCGCGGCTTCGAGCAGGCCGACGAGCAGGACACGCGCACCGCCGAGCCGCGCGTGCGCGTCGACCAGGCCAGCGAATGGCACTGGCCCACGGGCCTGACCGTGGACATGGTGGCCGCCGCCCTGCTCAGCCCCGACCGCATGCAGACGATCGACCTGTACCAGTACATCACCCACCTGCAAGACAACGCGCAAAACGCCCAGCGCTACGAAATCGAGTTCTGGCGCAAGGTGTTCTACCCCCTGAGCTGCCTGGTGATGATGGTGCTGGCGCTGCCCTTTGCCTACCTGCACTTTCGCAGCGGCAACATCGCCGGCTACGTGTTTCTGGGCGTGCTGGCGGGCATCAGCTTCTTCCTTCTCAACAACGTGTTCGGCTTCATCGGCAACCTGCGCAACTGGGTGCCCTGGGTGGCCGCAGCGCTGCCCGGCATCCTCTATTCGCTGCTCTCGCTGGGCGCGTTTGGCTGGCTGGTGCTGAGGCGATGAGCACTGCCACCATCCTGTTCGCCCACGGCTCGCGCGACCCCGCCTGGCGCGCGCCCATCGAAGCCGTGGCCGCGCGCATGCGCCAGCTCGCGCCCGCCCGCCCCGTGGCCTGCGCCTACCTTGAACTCACCGCGCCCGATTTGCCCACCGCCGTGCGCACGCTGCACGCCGAAGGTGCCGAGCACATCGCCATCTGGCCCATGTTCATCGGCGCAGGCCGACACCTGAGCGAAGACCTGCCCCGCCTGCTGACCGGGCTGCGCACCGCCCACCCCCACCTGCGCCTGAGCCTGCACCCCGCCATCGCCGAACACCCCGCCGTGCTGCAAGCCATGGCCCAGGCGGCGCTGGGGCTTGGGTCTGATTGACATTTCAGGAGCTGTTTGCGCACGGTTTAAAACAATTTCATATACAAAATGATCTGAAAGTGTTTTAAACCGTGCGCAAGAAGCTATACATTTATAGCCAAGTAAAGAGCATCAAACGCCTCTTGCTCCCTCCCCCGCTGGGGGAGGGTTGGGGTGGGGGCTGACCACGGTGGATTCATCCAAGGTGACCTGCCCCCATCCCAGCCTTCCCTCAGCGGGCTTGTGCATGCACACATCTCACTTTGGGTTGCACGAACGCTTTTTCCGGCACCTTGAACAGGCCACCGCCTCGTAGGCTGGGTAGAGCCGAAGGCGAAACCCAGCGTTCTCGCGAGCCGGGTTGCTGGGTTTCGCTTTCGCTCTACCCAGCCTACAAAGATGTGTGCATACACAAGCCCCAGCGGGCGAAGGCGCGGGCAGCCCAGATTTGCGTCCCTGGCATGAGGCTTTCTTCTTCAACCCACCCCACCTCCTTAGACGATTTCAGCCATAATTTCGCCCTCTCTTATAAGCAACTCTGGCAATGAACCTGCACCAGTTCCGCTTCGTTCAGGAAGCCGTGCGCCGCAACCTCAACCTGACCGAAGCCGCCAAGGCGCTGCACACCTCGCAGCCCGGCGTGTCCAAGGCCATCATCGAGCTGGAAGAAGAGCTGGGCATCGACATCTTCACCCGCCACGGCAAGCGCCTGAAGCGCGTGACCGAGCCCGGCCAGCACGTGCTGCAAAGCATTGCCATCATCCTGCGCGAAGTGGGCAACCTGAAACGCATCGGCGAGCAATACAGCGCGCAGGACGCGGGCACTTTCTCGATTGCCACCACGCACACGCAGGCGCGCTACGTGCTACCCGTGCCCGTGGCCAGGCTGCGCGAGCGCTACCCCAAGGTCAACATCAGCCTGCACCAGGGCGCGCCCGACCAGGTAGCGCGCATGGTGCTGGAGGAAACCGCCGAGATCGGCATCGCCACCGAATCGCTCTCGGACTACCCCGAGCTCGTCACCCTGCCCTGCTACGAATGGCAGCACGTGCTGGTGCTGCCCGCCCAACATCCGCTGGCCCGCAAGGAGCGCCTGACGCTCGAAGACATCGCCGCGCACCCGCTCATCACCTACCACCCATCGTTCACCGGCCGCACCCGCATCGACACCGCCTTCGCCCAGCGCCAGCTCGCGCCGCGCGTCGTGCTCGAAGCCATCGACTCCGACGTGATCAAGACCTATGTGCGTCTGGGGCTGGGCATCGGCATCGTGGCCGAGATGGCGGTGGAAAGCGAGAAAGACCCCGATCTCGCCACCCGCCCGCTGGGCCAGCTGCTGGGCCAGAACGTCGCGCGCATCGCCCTCAAGCGCGGCGCCTACCTGCGCGACTTCGTCTACCACTTCGCCACGCTGCTGTCCGACCGGCTGGACAAGGACCTCATCACCATGGCCATGAACGGCCATGTCGCTGATTACGAGCTGTGATGGCGCTGCTGCGTGGTGCGGAACAGCCGGACGCACAAATAATCAGACGCCTCTTGCTCCCTCCCCCGCTGGTGGAGGGTTGGGGTGGGGGCCAAGCACGGTGGATTCATCCAAGGTGGTCAGCCCCCATCCCAGCCTTCCCCCAGCGGGGGAAGGGGCCAACAGCCAACAATCTGTCGGCTTATTGATGGGATTGACCATATCCCCCCAGCGTCAACGCCCCGTTGACGCACACAGCTCGCCCAGCAGCGCGTCGAAGTCCTGTGCGGTGGCGGCGGTGTTGTCATACAGGCGCAGCTCCGGGTAGTCATCTGCGGCGGGCATGAACAGGCGCTGGCGGTAGTCGTCCCAGTGCGCCAGCTTCCAGGCGTCGTTGGGGTTGCCGCGCGCGGTGATGCGCCGGCGCGCCTCGTCCTCGGCCAGGTGCACCCACACGATGTGTACGCGCACGTCATCGGCCACGCGCAGCCAGGTGCGGTCGGCCAGCTGGTGCGCCTTGATCTCGCGCGAGAGCGGGCCGACCACGATGCAGTTCACGCCCAGCGCCAGGTTCTCGCGCGCGGTGTCGAGCAGGCCTGCGTATTCGGGGTTGCGCAGGTGCTCCAGATAGGGCGGGCTGTCGCGGTCGTTCGGGTCGCCGGTGAGCACGCCCATCACGGCAGAGCTGTAGTTGCCGTAGAGCGTGTCCTTGTCAAGCAGGCAGAACGACTGGCCTGTGGCCTGGTGCAGCAGCGGCAGCGCGCGCTTGGCCAGCGTGGTCTTGCCGGTGCCGGCGTGGCCGCAGAAGAAGATGAGTCGGGGCATGGGCGGGATGGGGTGCAGCGCCGGCGCGCTGGCTCAGGCCGGCACGGCGCTGGCGGGAAAGCCGTTGCGGCCGGGAAAGTCGGGCGCGAGCGCGCGGGCGTTGTCCATCTTCAGCCACAGGCGCAGCATGCGGCGGCGCTGGGCGGGGGCCTCGTGGTCAATGAAGGCGGTGCGCGAGTGCAGCACGGCGTAGTTGTTGGCCCATTGCAGATCGCCGGGCGCCAGCATCATGTCGAGCCGCGCGGCCGGGTCCTGCATGACGGCGTCGAACGCGTCCAGCGCCTCGATCTCCACGCGCGAGAGCGGCAGCTGGCGAATGTCGTGCCCCAGCTCGATGTACTGGCGCAGATAGCGGCACGCGAGCTTGCCCTGGTGGTGGCTGAACAGGGGCGAGAGGCTGGGCAGGTCTTCGCCCATGTGGGCGTAGTACCAGGCGCGGTAATACAAACCCATCAGGTGCGGGCGCGTGGCCAGCAGCGTGTTGTGGAGCGTGGCCACGCTCACCAGGCTGGAGACGCCGCCCTCGCGCGCCTGGCGCAGGCACAGCAGGCCCACCACGTCGGACGGGTCGGTGTGGTAGGGCAGGTAGAGGTTGGTCTGGTACACGCGGGTGTTCCGGTCGGTCACGTCGCCCACGGCCATCACCTCGCCGAGCAGGTCGCCGCGCGGGTTCTGGCGCACGGGCGTGCCCAGGTGCAGGCCAATGCCGTAGTACACGGCCTGGATGTCGGCGTCGCTGTAGCGCGTCACCGGCAGACCGCGCACCAGCAGAAAGCCGAGGCCGTTTTCCAGCACCTCGGCCCACTCGCGCAGCTCGGGCGCCAGCGCATCGATGGGAAAGTCCTGCTTGTCGAAGTGCGGAAACGCCTTGCCGCGCGCCTTGAGCGTGGCCAGCGCGGCGTCGATCGTGGCAATGGCTTCAGGCGACAGGCGGCGCGTCCACTGCGCGGCGTCTTGTGCGATGTCGGCACCGCGCCAGGCGGCGGGGCCCGTGATGGGCTCGGTCAGGATCTGGCTCATGGCGGCAGGCGGGCAGGCGTTGAACAAGCGCCAAAGTGTAGACCCCGCCGCACGCGGAAAAAGGCAGGCCAGCCGCGCTCAGTCGTGCAGGCGCGAGTTGCGCGGCAAATGCGCCATGAGGAACTCCATCTGGTCGGCCAGGATGCGGCGGTTGCGCAGGATGAAGTCTTCCCACAGGCTGGGCACGTAGGGCGTGTACAGCAGCGGCATGCATGCCTGCTCGGGGGTGCGGTCGCTCTTGCGGTGGTTGCAGGCGCGGCAGGCGGTGACGACGTTCATCCAGCCGTCGCGCCCGTTCTGCGCGAAGGGCACGATGTGCTCGCGCGTGAGTTCCGTCTCGTGAAAGTGGCCGCCGCAGTAGGCGCAGACGTTGCGGTCGCGCGCAAACAGCTTGCCGTTGGTGAGGCCGGGGCGCAACTCGAAGGGGTTGATGCGCGGCACGCCCTTGGTGCCGATGATGCTGTTGACGGCGATCAGCGACTGCTCGCCCGTCACGGCATTGTGGCCGCCCCGGAAGGTGGCCACGCGCCGGCCTGCCTCCCAGCGCACTTCCTCGGCGGCGTAGTGAATCACCGCCTGTTCCAGCGAAATCCACGATTGCGGCAAACCCTGTGCCGACAGCTTGAGCACCTTCACAAAACGACCCCTTGCATGGAAACCGGTGTTTGTGTGGCCGGCATTGCCAGCGCCGCCCGCCCCAGTGCCGCGCGCAAGGCGTGGCACCAAGGCGCAATATACTCCGTTTTCATGACGTTTTTGCGTCGCTGCGCTTGTGCAGCAGGCGCGAATCGCTATCAAAAAAGTAATTTCCCATGAAGATTTTTCGCGGCCTGCACCACCCCGGCATGGCGTCGGGCTGCGCGCTCACACGTGCGGCCGCGCCAGCGGGCCGCGCCCTCACGATTGGCAACTTCGACGGTGTGCACCGCGGCCACCAGGCCATGCTGGCGCTGCTCAAAAGCGAGGCCGCGCACCGCGGCGTGCCCAGCTGCGTGATGACCTTCGAGCCGCACCCGCGCGACTACTTTGCAGCGGCATTGAACAAGCCCGACCTGGCCCCGCCGCGCATCGCCACCTTCCGCGACAAGCTGTGCGAGCTGGCCGCCTGCGGCATTGACCAATGCATCGTGCTGCCCTTCAACCAGGCGCTGGCCAGCCAGCCGCCGCAAGCCTTCATCGACGACGTGCTGGTGGCCGGGCTGGGCGTGCGCTACGTGCTGGTGGGCGACGACTTCCGCTTTGGTGCCAGGCGCGCGGGCGACTACGCCCTGCTGGACGCGGCGGGCGTGGCCCAGGGCTTCGACGTGGCGCGCATGCAGGCGTATGAGGTGCATGGCTTGCGCGTGTCGTCCACCGCCGTGCGCGCCGCGCTGGCCGAAGGCCGCCTGCAAGACGCCGCCGCCCTGCTGGGCCGCCCCTACAGCATCAGCGGCCACGTGGTGCATGGCCGCAAGCTGGGGCGCGCGCTGGCCGAAAGTGCGCCGGGCGCGGGCGACGGCTTTCGCACGCTGAACCTGCGCTTTTCGCGCCGGGCACACGCCTGGAACCCGGCTGCCAGCGGCATCTTCGTGGTCGAGGTGCACGGCCTGGGCGATGCGCCCCTGCCCGGCGTGGCCAACCTGGGCGTGCGGCCCTCGCTTGACCCGAACGACGTCAACGGCGGGCGCGTGCTGCTGGAAACGCACGTGCTCGACTGGCCCACGCACCTGGGGCCGGAAGGGGCCTACGGTAAAATCATCCGCGTGGATTTGCTACAAAAATTGCACGACGAGTTGCGCTATCACAGCCTGGCGGCGCTGACCGAAGGCATCGCGCGCGACTGTGTCGACGCACGCGACTGGCTGGCCACACGCGCCCACGCCTCCACGCGAATTTGACGGGGCCGCGGACGCCCCAGCACCCGTCCGCACCAGCGCCCCACTTTCATTTTCATAGCTGTTTGCGCTTATATTTACTGCGCAAACGGCTGATCCTGTTCAAATTCCCTCACGTCTTTCGCGCCATGAACACCGAGACCAAGACCGACTACCGGAAAACGCTCAACCTGCCCGACACCCCCTTCCCCATGCGCGGCGACCTGCCCAGGCGCGAGCCGGGCTGGGTGCAGCAGTGGGACGAGCAAGGCCTGTACAAGCGCCTGCGCGCCGCCCGCGCCGGTGCGCCCAAATTCATCCTGCACGACGGCCCGCCCTATGCCAACGGGCAGATCCACATCGGCCACGCGGTCAACAAGATCCTGAAAGACATGATCGTGAAAGCGCGGCAGTTGAAGGGCATGGACGCGCATTACGTGCCCGGCTGGGACTGCCACGGCCTGCCGATCGAAAACCAGATCGAAAAGCTGCATGGCCGCCACCTGAGCCGCGACGAAATGCAGGCCAAGAGCCGCGCCTATGCCACCGAGCAGATCGCCCAGCAGATGGCCGACTTCAAGCGCCTGGGTGTGCTGGGCGAATGGGACAACCCCTACAAGACCATGAACCCGCGCAACGAGGCCGAGGAAATCCGCGCCTTCAAGCGCGTGATCGAGCGCGGCTTTGTGTACCGGGGCTTGAAGCCGGTGTACTGGTGCTTCGACTGCGGATCGAGCCTGGCCGAGTTCGAGATCGAATACCAGGACAAGAAAAGCACCACGCTGGACGTGATGTTCGAGTGTGCCGAGGCCGACAAGCTGGCCGCCGCCTTGGGCGTGGGCACGCTCGATGCGCCCGCCTACGCCGTCATCTGGACCACCACCGCCTGGACCATCCCCGCCAACCAGGCGCTCAACCTCAACCCGCAGCTGGACTACGCACTGGTCAAGACCGAGCGCGGCCACCTGCTGCTGGCGCAGTCGCTGGTCGAAAAGTGTCTGACACGCTTTGGCCTGCAAGGCGAGGTGGTGGCCACGGCCAAGGGCGAAAAGCTGGCGGGCCTGAACTTCAAGCACCCGCTGTACGACGTGGATGCGGGCTACCGCCGCCATGCGCCCGTGCTGCTGGCCGACTACACCACCGACGAAGACGGCACGGGCATCGTGCACTCGTCGCCCGCCTATGGCCTGGACGACTTCCACTCGTGCCTGGCGCATGGCATGAAGGCCGAAGACGTCCTCAACCCCGTGCAGGGCAACGGCAGCTACGCGGCGGACTTTCCGTTGTTTGGCGGGCTGAACATCTGGAAGGCCGTGCCCGTCATCATCGACACGCTGCGCAACGCGGGCCGGCTGCTGGCCACCGCCGACATCGTGCACAGCTACCCGCACTGCTGGCGTCACAAAACGCCGGTGATCTACCGCGCCGCCTCGCAATGGTTTGTGCGCATGGACGAGGGTGAAGGCGTGTTCACCCGCGACAAGGCGCCCGGCACGCTGCGCCAGACGGCGCTGGATGCGGTGGCCGAAACGCACTTCTACCCCGCCAACGGCCAGACCCGCCTGCAGGGCATGATCGCCGGGCGGCCCGACTGGGTCATCAGCCGCCAGCGCGCCTGGGGCGTGCCCATCCCCTTCTTCCTGCACAAGGAGACGGACGAGCTGCACCCGCGCACGATGGAGATCCTGGACCAGGCCGCCGACATCGTGGAAAAAGGCGGCATCGAGGCCTGGAGCCGCGTAACCGCCGAGGAGATGCTGGGTGCCGAAGACGCGCCGCACTACACCAAGAGCAGCGACATTCTGGAAGTGTGGTTCGACTCCGGCTCCACCTTCTGGCACGTGCTGCACGGCACGCACCCGCACGAGCACCACCACCACGGCCCCGAGGCCGACCTGTATCTGGAAGGCCACGACCAGCACCGCGGCTGGTTCCATTCATCGCTGCTGCTGTCATCGGCGCTGAATGGCCGCGCGCCCTACCGCGGCCTGCTGACGCACGGCTTCACCGTGGACGGCCAAGGCAAAAAAATGAGCAAAAGCCTGGGCAACACCGTGGCGCCGCAGGCCGTCAGCCAGAAAATGGGGGCCGAAATCATCCGCCTGTGGGTGGCCGCCAGCGACTATTCGGGCGACATCGGCATCGACGAGAAAATCCTCGCCCGCGTGGTCGACAGCTACCGCCGCATCCGCAACACGCTGCGCTTTCTGCTGGCCAACGTGAGCGATTTCAACCCCGCCACCGACGCCGTGCCCGCCGACCAGCTGCTGGAGATCGACCGCTGGGCCTTGGCACGCGCCGCGCAGTTTCAGGACGAGGTGCTGGCGCACTACGAGAAGTACGAATTCCACCCCGTCGTCGCCAAGCTGCAACTGTTCTGCTCGGAAGACCTGGGCGGCTTCTACCTCGACGTGCTGAAAGACCGGCTGTACACCACGGCCCCCCGATCGCTCGCGCGCCGCAGCGCCCAGACCGCGCTGTGGCAGCTCACCCACGCCATGCTGCGCTGGATGGCGCCTTTCCTCAGCTTCACCGCCGAAGAGGCCTGGGCCCTGCTGGGCGACAGCGAATCCATCTTCATGGAAACCTACAGCGAGCTGCCCGCGCCCGACACCGCCCTGCTCGCCAAATGGGCGCGCATCCGCGCCATCCGCGAGCAGGTCAACAAGGACATCGAAGCCCTGCGCGAAAAAGGCGAAGTGGGTGCCTCGCTGCAAGCCAACGTGGTGCTCACCGCCCCGCCCGATGACCACACGCTGCTCGCCAGCCTGGGCGACGACCTGAAGTTCGTGTTCATCACGTCCGCTATTGATCTGGAAGCTGGCAGCGCCCTGCAGATCAGCGCCCGCGCCTCCAAAGACACCAAGTGCGAACGCTGCTGGCACTACATGCCCGACGTCGGCCAGCACCCCGAGCACCCCACGCTGTGCGGGCGCTGCATCAGCAACCTGTTTGGCGCGGGCGAAACGCGCAAGGTGGCCTGACGTGGCGCGCGGTGCATTCAAGAAAGGCGGCAGCTCGCTGGCGCTGTGGCTGTCGCTGGCCGCGCTGGTGGCGCTGCTCGATCAGTTCACCAAGCAGCTCATCCTGGCCAACTACCAGCTGGGCGACAGCACGTACGTGACCTCGTTCTTCAACATCGTGCGTGCGCACAACACGGGCGCGGCGTTTTCGTTTCTGGCGGGCGCGGGGGGGTGGCAGCGCTGGTTCTTCACCGGCGTGGCGGTCGTGGCCTCGGTGTTCATCATCTGGCTGCTGCGCTCGCACCCAGGGCAGAAGCTGTTCGCTTTCAGCCTGAGCATGATTCTGGGCGGGGCCGTGGGCAACGTGGTGGACCGCCTCATGCACGGCTACGTGGTCGACTACCTCGACTTTCACTGGGCGTTTCTCGCACCCATGTTCCATCGCGGCCATTTCCCCGCCTTCAACCTGGCCGACGCCGCCATCACCGTGGGTGCCATCGGCCTGATCGTGGACGAGATACGCCGCGTGCGGCGCGGGCGGTGAGCCGCCAGCCGCTCAATACCCGCGCAGCATGAACTCAATGCAGGCTTCGACCACGGCCTGCTCGCCCTCGGTCAGGCGACGCACGGATTGGCGCAACAAGGTGGCAGGCACAGCCAGCATGTTCGGCGTGTCCAGAACATAGCGTTCGCCCCCCAACCATCAAGCTGCTCTGCGCCCGCAGCAGCACCGGCTGCCCCGCCGCTGCAGCGTGCAGGGGAATGCACCAGCGCGTGACGGTGCTCACCAAGTCGCTCTGCACATCCAGATACAGCGCGTATTTGGCGCGGCGATTGGGGTTGCGATAAATGTCGAAGCGCGGCATGCGCCATCAACCGGCGTGATCGGTGTCTTGCAAATACTGCTGCAACTCTTCAGCCGCCGTGCCATGCGCTTCGATCTGGGCAGCGTAGTGCTCCAGTGCCTGCCAGTTCTCCAGCGCCCATGCATCTGCGCGCGAATATCCGCCCGGTGGAAGCCAAGACTCAGTGGCTGACGCCTGCGCACCCGTCGTCCTGGCTGTCGCGGCCACCACCTTCATCGGGATCAGCTCGACCCGTTCGTCGGCGTGCACCACCATCTCGAACAACTGGCCTGCAAACCGTTTGCCCAGCGAAATCTGGCCGCTGGCACCGACTTCTTTCAACATGGCCCATCACCTTTCAACATACGATGCCCTCATGCCGCATGATTTTTGCATCGTCGATTCGGGTGCCGCTCAGAGCGTCAGAATCGTCGACCCCGTCGTCTGCCGCGCCTCCAGCGCGCGGTGCGCGGCCTGCACCTGATCGAGCGCAAAGCGCTGGTCGATGTGGATCTTGACCCTGCCCGAGCGCACCACGTCGAACAGATCGTCCGCCATCTGCTGGCAGCTTTCGCGCGTGGCGATGTGCACGAACAAGGTGGCGCGGGTGACGTACAGGCACTTGGCCGCCAGCACGGCGGGGGCAAAGGGCGGCACGGGGCCGCTGGCGTTGCCAAAACTGGCCATCAGGCCGAAGGGGCGCAGGCATTGCAGCGACTTGTCCCACGTGTCCTTGCCCACCGAGTCGTAGACCACCTTCACGCCCTGGCCGCCGGTGATGTCCTGCACGCGCTCGGCGAAGTCTTCTGTTCTGTAATTGATGGCATGCGCCGCCCCGTTGGCCAGCGCCAGCGCGCATTTCTCGTCTGAACCCGCCGTGGCGATCAACTGGTAACCCAGCGCCTTGGCCCATTGGCAGGCGATCAGCCCCACACCGCCGGCGGCGGCATGCCACAGGATGTGGTCGCCCGCCTGCAAGCCTTGCGCCGGCAGCGTCTTGCGCAGCAGGTATTGCGCCGTCAGCCCCTTGAGCATCATGGCGGCGCCGGTTTCAAAGCTGATGTCGTCCGGCAGCTTGCACACGGCCAGCGCGGGCATGACGCGCACCTCGCTGTAGCTGCCGGGCGGGTTGCTGGCATACGCCGCGCGGTCGCCCACTTTCAGGTGCGCCACGCCCTCGCCCACCGCTTCGACGATGCCTGCGCCTTCCATGCCCGGGGTGAGCGGCAGGGGCAACGGATACAGACCGGTGCGCTGGTACACGTCGATGAAGTTCAGACCAATCGCCTTGTGGCGAATGCGGATCTGACCGGGGCCGGGCTCGCCCACGGGCACGTCGACCAGTTGCATTTCTTCGGGGCCGCCGGTGCGGGCGATCTGGACGGCGAGAGGCATGGACGGATCTCCTGAGGGTCAGTGAAGGGACGGGCAGAACATAAAAAATATCATAGCTTCTTCCGCACGTAATACATTTATTTCGCATGGAAAATAACATGAAATTACTTTATAGCATACGCAAGCAGCTACTTTTTTATGATTCATGGACAGGTTTGACGCATCGTCATCGCCTGCCCGGGCCGATGTTGCCACGCCGCCGACTGACGCGTGGATTAGAGGCCGCACAGTGCCCACCACCCCCTCACCCATGAACGCTCATCCAGACCATGGCCGCGCATTCATCGGCCGCTCGACCCGCTGGCCGCCCCCCTGCGCAAACACCGGGTGCAGGCTGCAAGGCCATGCTGCCGTGCACGCCCACGCCCGCGTGGAACCCGCGTTGACCTACTTCTTCGCGCGCATCTCCACCAGCATGTTGTTGGTTTCAATCCAGAGGGGAAGACCCACGTTGGCGGCAATGGCCGCCACATTGCGCTCCAGCCGGTAGGCAATCGAGGCGCGAGCGGAGGCGTCGATGGTGTTGACCTTCATCTGGCTGTTTCTGAAAATGACCATCGCATCGTCGGCCGCCTTGCGCGCCGCCGCGCGCTGCACGATGCGCGACTTTTCAGCCGCATCACGCAGGATCTTCTGATCTTCCGCACTCAGGCTTGCCCACCACTGCTTGGACGCCACCACGGCAAACGGGCTGTACACGTGGTTGGTCAGGCTCATGTACTTCTGGATCTCGTAGAGCTTGGTCGAGCTGATCACCGTCAGCGGGTTTTCCTGCCCGTCGATGGTGTTGCTGTTGATGGCACCAATCACCTCGGGCCACGGCAGCGGCCTGACGTCCACGCCCAGGCGCTTGAACGCGCTCGTCGCAATCTCGGTGGGCATCACGCGCAGGCGCAGGCCCTTGAAATCGCCCATGGACGTGATCGGACGCACGTTGTTGGTCACGTTGCGAAAGCCATTTTCCCAGTAGCTCAGCCCCACCAGACCCACGCCGTCCAGCGCGTCCAGCACCTTGCGTCCGGGCACACCGTCCAGCATCGCATACGCCTCGCTGGCATTGGCGAACAGCAGCGGCGTGTCCCACAGCGCCATCACCTTCAGCACCGACGCGATGCTGGTGGTGGTGCTGACCACCATCTCCACCTTGCCGGCCATGGCGTTCTGGATGGTCTGCGCCTCGCTACCACCCGAGCCGCCGCCTTGAGGCGTGACCCGGATGCGGCCATTCGAGGCTTGCCGCACGTCCTCGATGAAGGCCGTCACGCCCGCGCCCTGGTAGGAATCGAGCGGCAGCAGAAAAGCCATCCTCAATTCAAGAGGCTTTTCCTGCGCCGCAGCGCCAAAAGTCATGGCCGAAAAGACCATCGCGAATGTCAGTTTGAGCAGCTTCATAAAACCGTGCACCATGCGACGAAGTGGGGGGTTGAAAAACGGCACAATATGCATCCTTTCTTACTAAGAACTGACGACCTGAGAAGAAACCCCCATTCGGCGTGAAAAAAAACACATCACGACTGCAACAGCCCCTGGTTGATCGAAGCTGCTGAATATTTTGATAGCGAAAACTCATTCAAAAACAATGCATGAAGTCGAATCGAACGAGTGAATTTCATGCTACCGCCATCACGCGAGCAAACCGGCCAGCGCACTAGCCGGTGCGCTGGCACCGCCACTCAATACGACTTGGGCAAGCCCAGCACCTTCTCGGCGATGAAGCACAAAATGAGCTGCGGGCTTACCGGCGCCAGGCGCGGAATCCAGGCTTCGCGCAGATAGCGCTCCACGTGGTACTCCTTGGCATAGCCCATGCCGCCGTGGGTAAAGATGGCGTTTTCGCAGGCGCGGTAGCAAGCTTCTGCCGCCAGAAACTTCGCGCTGTTGGCCTCGGCACCACATGGCCGGCCCTGGTCGTACAGCCAAGCCGCCTTTTGAACCATCAGATGCGCGGCCTCCAGCTCCATCCATGAGCGGGCCAGGGGGTGCTGAATGGCCTGGTTCTGGCCAATGGGTCGCCCGAACACCTCGCGCTCGCTGGCGTACAGCGCACCGCGCTGCAAAGCCGCGCGGCCCAGGCCCACGGCTTCGCTAGCGATCAGGATGCGTTCGGGGTTCAGGCCGTGCAGGATGTAGCTGAAGCCCTTGCCCTCTTCTCCCACCAAGTCCTCTGCCGGAATGCGCAGGCCGTCGATGAAGACCTGGTTTGAATCCACGCACTTACGCCCCAGTTTATCGATCTCGCGTACCTCGATGGCGGTGCGGTTCAGGTCGGTATAGAAAAGACTCAAGCCCTCGGTGCCCTGGCACGCCTCGGCAGGTGTGGTGCGTGCCAGCAGCAGCATCTTGTTGGCGACCTGCGCGGTACTGATCCACACTTTCTGCCCATGCACCACGTAGTGATTTCCCTCGCGCACGGCACGGGTTTTGAGCTTGAGCGTGTTCAGGCCCGTGTTGGGTTCGGTCACGCCGAAGCAGGCCTTGTCCTGACCCGCAATCAGGGGCGGCAACCAACGCTTTTTCTGCGCTTCAGTGCCAAAGACCACAACGGGGTGCAGTCCGAAGATGTTCATGTGCACCGCAGACGCGCCTGACAGACCGGCGCCGGTGGCGGCGATGGTGTGCATCATCAATGCCGCCTCGGCCATGCCCAGACCCGCGCCGCCATAGGCTTCGGGCATGGCGATACCCAGCCACCCTGACTGGGCCAGGGCTTGATGAAAATCGTCGGGGAAACCACCGTCGCGATCCTTTTGCAGCCAGTAGTCGGCATCGAAGGGCACACACACGCGCTCGATGGCATCCCGAATCTGTTCCTGTTCGGCGGCGTAGGCAAAGTTCATGGAGCAACACCAAACGAGAGGTTCACGTCGCCTGCGCGCGGATCACCTTGTCGGGCGACTCACCGTATGGCGGGCTGTAGATGACGAGCAGCTTCACGGGTTCATCGCTCGTGACCGTGAAAACGTGCATCTCATCTGCAGGGAAAAAGCAGGTGTCGCCCGAGGCCATGTCAAACGACTGCCCCGCCACCTCGACGTGCGCTGTGCCAGACAGCAGATAGCACGCCTGCTCGATGCCGGGATGCGCATGAGGCAATGCACCACCACCTTTGTGCAAGGTGCCAAGCAAAACTTCCATCTGCCTGGCCCCCACGGTTTCAGGGCCGATCAGCCGCTGATTGCAGGTGTGGTGATGGTTGGCTGGGGCATAGGCAGGCACGTCTTCGGCCCGCACCAGGTAGCTGGGGGTGGTCATGGCGTTTGCGTTCGGTCGGGGTTGTTTGATGAACCAAGGCTGGCTGCGCCGACAGCCAGCATGGCGTCGATTTCGGCGTCAGCGTAGCCCGCCTCGGACAAAACACGCCACGTATCCTGACCCAGATGGGGCGCAGGCGATTGCTCACGCGCAGGCGGCGTGTGCGACCACCGCGTGGGGTGCCCCAGCGTGTGAATGGGGCCTTCGGTGGGGTGTACCTCGTTCCTGATGAAGTCGGTGGCGCGCAATTGCGGGTTTTGCAGCAGGTCTTGCGGACTGTTCATCGGCATGTTGGGCACATCGGCGGCGTCCAGCAGCGTGCGCCACTGTGCAGTGGTGCGGGTTCGCATGAGACGGGCGACTTCGGCATACACGGCGTCGATGTGGGCGGCACGCGCACCGTGGGTGGCAAAGCGTGCGTCACGCGCCAGGCCTTCGCCCTCGCCAATGGCCGCGAAAAAGCTGCGCCAGTGCTTGTCGTTGTAGATCAGCACGCACAGCATGCCGTCGGCGGTGGCGTATGGCTTGCGGTGCGGGGTGAGCAGGCGTGTGTAGCCTGCTTCGCCCAGCGGGGGGACAAACGTCAGGCCTGCCATGTGATCGCTCAGCACGAACTGCGTCAGGGCTTCAAACATGGGCACGACGATGGCTTGCCCTTGGTCCGTTTGGGCGCGGGCATACAGCGCCGCCGTCACAGCGTAGACGGCATGCAGGCCGGTCACACGGTCAGCCAGTGTCACGGGCGCGTAGCCGGGCTCAGCCGCGCCGTGGTGCAGCATCAGCCAGGGAATGCCGGTGGCACCTTGAATCAGATCGTCATAGGCCGGGCGTGCAGCATCAGGGCCATCTTGATCGAACCCGCAGCAGCTGACGTGAATGATGCGCGGGCTGCGTGCCTGCACCGACGCATAGTCCAGCCCCAGCCGGGCCATGGCCTGCGGCCGAACGTTGCTGATCAACACGTCCGACTGTTCGGCCAGGCGCAACGCGGCCTCCAGCCCCTGCGGCTGCTTCAGATCGAGAACCACGCTGCGCTTGCCCGCGTTGGCGTTGAGGAAGATGTGCCCCATGCCGCTGCTGTGCATGGGGCCAACGTGGCGCATGTTGTCGCCTTCGGGGGATTCGATCTTCGTCACTTCGGCGCCCAACTGCGCCAGGATCTGGGTCGCAAACGGCCCCATGACGACCGAGGTGAGGTCGAGAACCTTCACGCCCGCCAACGGGCCGGTAGCCGGCGCTTGGTGCGGCGTTCCCACGTCTTATTCCTGCTGGATGTTGGCCTGCTTGATCAGCGAAGTCCAATGGACCAACTGCTCGCCCACGTACTGGCTGAATTCATCCGGTGTCTTCGAAGGCCATATCTCAAAGCCGAGCTGCTCGAGCTTTTGCCGCACGTCCTTGTCTTGCAACACCGATTGCAACTCGGCATTGAGTTTGTCCACGATCGGCTTGGGCATGCCCGCCGGGCCAAGAATGCCGTTCCAGGAAGTCAGGTCAAACCCTTTGACCGTGTCCGCCACCGGCGGCACATTCGGCAGCATCTTCGAGGGTTTGGCGGTGGTCATGGCCAAGGGGCGCACCTTGCCCGATTGCAACATCGACATGCCAGAGCCCAGATCCACCACGTACATCTGCACCTGACCGCCAATCAGATCGGTCATCGCTTGTGGGCTGGACCGGTACGGAACTCCCAGCACATCGACGCCAGCCATGCGCTTGATGGTTTCCGACGCCACCAGCGAGGTGCTGTTGGGCGTGGCATAGGAGAGTTTGTCCTTGTTGTTCTTGGCGTAGTCGATGAACTCTTGCAGCGTCTTGGCAGGAACGTTGTTGTTCACGGCCAGCACAAAGGGCAGCTCGCCAATTCTTGTGATGGGCGTGAAGTCTTTGATGGGGTCGTATTTCAGATTCTTGTAAAGCCCCGGATTGGCCGAGTGCGACGTGTTGGTCGTCATCAAAAGCGTGTACCCATCGGGCTTGGCGCTGGCCACGAACTGCGCGGCAATCTGCGCGCTGGCGCCGGGGCGGTTGTCCACCACCACTGGCTGCTTCAGCTGATCTGACAGCTTTTGCGTCACCACTCTGGCCACGGCGTCGGTTCCGCTGCCCGCAGCGAAAGGCACGACCACGGTGATGGTTCTGTCGGGGTAACTTTGCGCGGCAGCATGGGCCGCAGCCAATGCGCCGAAGCACAGCGCCAGGGCGCGTGCGATAGATGCAACAGGGGTCATCGTTTGTCTCCTTGATATGGGTGCTGCCAGACAGAGCACGGTCAAATGATCGGCGGGTCAATCATCTGCGTCCAATCCTCTTTTTGGACTCTTCAATTCAATTTGCATATCCTTCCGGTGCAAGGACGGCCTGATGAAACTGCATTACTTTCGATACTTTTCTGTGTTGGCGGAAGAGTTGCACTTTGGCCGTGCCGCGCAGCGCCTGGCCATCACGCAGCCCCCGCTCAGCGGGGCCATCAAGGCGCTTGAAGCGGAGCTGGGCACGCAGCTTCTGATTCGCGACAGCAAACATGTCGAGCTGACACCGGCTGGCGAAGCGTTCTGGGCCGAAGCCGTGCAAATTCTTGAGCGCGTTGACCGCGCCTCCAGCCTGACACGCGCAGTCGCGGGCGGCTTGAAAGGCAGGCTGGATGTGGGCGTCACCGGCTCGCTGATGTACCGCGAGCTGCCCGCCATCGTCGAGCGGTTTCAGCGCAGCATGCCGGGCGTTGAAGTGGTGCTGCGCGAGCTACCCAGCGCGCAGCAGGTGGAAGATTTGCTGCGCGCCCAATTGCATGCAGGTTTCATCAACACGCCCACGGTGCCACCGCAGCTTGATTCCATGCCTTTGGCCGACGACGAGTTCGTGTGCTGCCTGCCCACCGGGCACGCCTTGGCGTTGCGCAAAAGCGTGAAACTGTCCGCCTTGGCGGACGAAAAATTCGTCATGTTTGCCCGCGCCGTGGCCCCGGCCAACCACGACAACCTGGTCGCCATCCTCAGCCGCGAAGGCATCCACCCGCGCATGGTGCATGCGGCACGCCAATGGTTGACCGTCATCGCCATGGTCGCGCACAACTGCGGGGTTGCGCTGGTGCCTCGCTCACTCATCGGCACTGGCATGAAACAGGTGGTGTTCGTGCCGTTCGAAGGCGCTCCAAAGCTCTCCCCCGCATTGCTGGCCTGGAACCCGGCGAGGATGTCTGAGGCACAGAAGAGTTTTCTGAAGTGTGCGCAAGCGGAGCTGAACGCGTGCGGCAAGCCACTTGCTACCCAGCAACGGGTGTCACCTGAACCACCACTCAGGCCTGGGTATAGGCCGTTTTCACGACGGTAAAAAACTCCCGCGCATAAGCGCCCTGCTCGCGCGGCCCGTAGCTGGAGCCCTTGCGCCCGCCAAAGGGCACGTGATAGTCCACACCCGCCGTGGGCAGATTCACCATCACCATGCCCGCTTGCGCGTGGCGCTTGAAGTGGGTGACTTGTTTCAGGCTGGTGGTGGCAATGCCCGCCGACAGGCCGAACTCGGTGTCGTTGGCCACAGCCAAGGCTTCGTCGTAATCTTTCACACGAATCACGCTGGCCACGGGGCCAAACACCTCTTCGCGGTTGATACGCATGCCATTTTCGGTGTCGGCAAACAGCGCCGGTTGAAGAAAATAGCCCTCGTTCCCACTGCCCGTGTGGCAGGCCACGCGCACGCCGCCGCATACCAGGCGCGCGCCCTCAGCCTGCGCGATCTCGATGTACGAAAGGTCTTGCGCCAACTGCGCCTGGCTCACCACCGGGCCGATGTGCGTGCCCTCGGCCAGCGCATCGCCCACCTTGAGCTGCGCCATGCGCGCCTGCATGGCGTCGATGAAGGCGGGGTAGATGCCCTCGGTCACGATCAGGCGACTGGAGGCCGTGCAGCGCTGGCCGGTGGAATAAAACGCACTTTGCACGCACAGTTCCACGGCCTGCGGCAAGTGCGCGTCGTCCAGCACCACCTGCGGGTTCTTGCCGCCCATCTCCAGCTGCACCTTCTTGCCCTGTTCGATGCACGTTGCCGCAATGCGCCGTCCTACGCCCACGGAGCCGGTGAAGCTGATGGCCGCGATGCCGGGGTGCTGCACCATCGCCTCGCCTACCGCGCGGCCCGGCCCCATGACCAGGTTGAACACGCCCGCAGGCAAGCCGCTGCGGCTGATGATCTCGGCCAGCGCCCAGGCGCTGGCCGGCACCAGATCGGCGGGCTTGATGACGACGCAGTTGCCCCAGGCCAGCGCGGGCGCGATCTTCCAGGCGGGAATGGCGATGGGAAAATTCCACGGCGTGATGAGGCCCACCACGCCCAGTGGCTCGCGCGTGATTTCCACGCCCACGCCGGGACGCACCGAAGGCACCGTCTCACCGCCCAGGCGCAGCGCCTCGCCCGCGAAGAACTTGAAGATTTGCCCCGCGCGCGCCACCTCTCCCACGCCTTCGGGGCGGCTCTTGCCCTCTTCACGCGAAAGCAGCGCGCCCAATTCGTCCTTGCGCGCCAGGATCTCGCTGCCGATCTTGTCCAGCGCGTCAAAGCGCTGCTGCGGCGTGCTGTGCGCCCAACCCGCGAAAGCCGCCTGCGCGGCCTGCACGGCGGCATCGACGTCCGCCGCGCTGCCTTGGGCGTATTCGCCCACCACGTCGCTCAGGTTGGAAGGGTTGACGTTGGGCGCCGTGGCGCTGCCCGCGCGCCATTGGCCGTCAATCAGGTTCTTGCATGGAATCGTCATGGAAATTCTCCGCTTCAGTAAAACCAGCTCGCAGGCACCGTGACCAGGCTGGGAAACAGGATGAACAACAGCAGCAGCACGACCTGCGCCGCCAGGAAGGGCCAGACGCCGCGCGTGACGCTGCCCAGGCCCACCCGCGCCACGCCCGCCACCACGTTCAGCACCGTGCCCACGGGCGGCGTGAGCAGACCTATGGCGTTGTTCATGATGAACAGCACGCCAAAGTAGATGGGGTCAATGCCCGCTTCCTTGACCAGCGGCATCAGCACGGGCGTGAGGATCAGCACCGTGGGCATGAAGTCCAGCGCCGTGCCCACTACCACGACCAGCGCCATCATCATGAACATCAGCAGCGTCTTCTGGTCCATGAAAGGTCGCAGCATCTCGGTGATCTGCGACGGAATGTCGGCAATGGTGATCAGCCAGGCCGACACCAGCGCGCAGGCCACGAGAAACATCACCACGCTGGACGTCCTGGCCGCCGACAGCATAAGCCGCGGCAGCGCCTTCCACGTCAGCTGCTTGTAGACGAACATGCCCACCAGCAGTGCGTACACGGCCGCCACCACGGCGGCTTCGGTCGGCGTGAACACGCCCATCTTCATGCCGCCAATGATGAGCACCGGCAGCACCAGCGCCCATACGCCATCGATCAGCGCCAGGCGCAACTGGGCAAAGCTGAAGCTTCTGCCCGCCACGGGTGGCGCTTCGCGGCGGGCGCAGAACCACCAGGTGATCCACAGCGTCAGCCCCATCAGAATACCGGGCACGATGCCGGCCAGAAACAGCTTGGTGATGGACACCTGCGCCGCCACACCAAACACCACGAAGCCGATGGATGGCGGAATCACCGGCGCGATGATGCCGCCGGCCGCAATCAGGCCCGCTGAACGTGGAAGGTTGTAGCCGCCTTGCCGCATCAGCGGAATCAGCACGGCCGCCAGCGCCGCCGAGTCGGCCACGGCCGAACCCGAGATGCTGGCCATCACCAGCGCGCCGATGATGGCCACATAGCCCAGCCCGCCGCGCACGTGCCCCACCAGCGCCTGCGCCATGCCGATGATGCGCTGCGACAGCCCCCCGGCATTCATCAGCTCGCCGGCCAGCATGAAGAAGGGCACGGCCATCAGCGGGTAGTTGTTGGTGCCTTCCAGCAGGTTCTGCGCCAGGATCTGGGCGTCGAAGTGGCCCAGAAACAGCATCAGGCACACGCCGCACACCAGCAGCGCGAAGGCAATCGGCATGCCCAGGCACATGGCGCCCAGCAGTGAAGAAACGAAAATGAAAATGGTCATGGCTTGCTAGCTTCCGGCTGGCCTGAAAGTCATTCCACCGCTTCGGTGTGCGTGTTCACCAACTCTTCGGCGGGCATGCGGCCGGTGGCCTGCCGCCACAGGCCGTGCAGCAAGATGGCCGCCATGCCCACGCTGCACACCAGCAGCGCCGAGAACACCAGACCCATCGGAATGCCGGTGACGGGCGCCCTGTCCACCATGGCCAGCACCACCTGCTGCCACGTGCCCCAGGCCAGCAAAACGCAGCAGCCCAGCATGATCAGGTCGGACACGAAGCGCAGCACACGCCGGCCCTGGATGGGCAAGGCGGCAATGACGCTGGTCATGCCCAGGTGGCTGCGCTGGTGCAGGGCCAGCAGCGCGCCCAGCAGGGTCAGCCACATGAAGATGAAGCGCGAGACCTCTTCCGAAAACACCAGGCCGGAGTTGAAGCCATAGCGCAGCACCACGTTGCCGAACACCAGCACGACCATCAGGCCGAGCAGCAACACCAGCAGCCACTCGACGGTCTTGATGAAAAGCCGCGACATCATGGCTTGCCCACCTGCGCAGCAGCGGCCGCCAGCGCCTGCTGAAAGCGCGCTGCCACATCCGCCCCCGAGGCGGCGGCGTGCTTGTCGATCACGCCTTGCAGCGCCACGCGCATGCGTTCGCGCTCGGGGGGCGATACGTCATTGACCTGCATGCCCAGCCCGATCAGCTCCTGGCGCAGGCGCGCGTTGAGCTGGCGGCTGGTCTGGCGCTGATGCAGCGTGGCCTCGCGCGCTGCTTCGCGCAGCAGCGCCTGGTCGGCGGCAGGCAGGCCGTCCCAGAATTTTCTGGAAACCACCAGCACCAGCGCGTCATAAGCGTGGCCGGTGGCAGACAGGTATTTCTGCACGTCGTAGAACTTCTGCGCGTGCACCACCGTGTAGGGGTTCTCCTGCGCGTCCACCGCGCGGGTTTCCAGGGCCGTGAACAGCTCGGTCACGGCCATGGGCACGGCGTTGGCGCCCAGCCCGCGAAACATGTCGATGTACAGCGCGTTCTGCATGGTGCGCACCTTCAGCCCGCGCATGTCTTCCAGCCGCGCCACGGGGCGGCGGCTGTTGCTCAGGTGGCGAAAGCCGTTTTCCCAGAACGCCAGTCCCACCATGCCCACGGCGGGCAGGCGCTCCAGCAGGCTCTGGCCGAAAGGGCCGTCCAGCACGGCGTCGGCCTGCGCGGGCGAGGTAAACGCGAATGGCGTGCCCAGGATGCCGAAGGCCTTGTCCAGGTTGGCCAGCGTGGCGGTCGACGGCGCGGTGAATTCCTGCGTGCCACCACGCAGCGCGCTTTGCATCTGCTGGTCGCTGCCCAGCTGGCCCGCCGAAAAAACCGTGATGCGGATGCGGCCCTGGCTTTTTTGCGCGGCCAGTTCGGCGAACTTGCGCGCGCCCAGCGTCTGCGGGTGGCTGTCGGGCAAGCTGGTGCCCATGCGCGCCTTGATGTCCTGCGCCCAGATGGGCAGGGCCGCAGCGGCGGCCGAAGCGGCAATGAAACGGGCAAGGCTTCTTCGTGTGGGCATCGCGTGTCTCCTGATGTGTCGTGTGATGGTTGAGCGGACTCAATCGAGGCGGTACAGCGCGGCGGCGTTGTCGCAAAACAGCGCCAGGCGTTCGGCGGGCGGCAGGTGCCTGGTGAGCGCCTTGAAGCCCTGAAAAATCGTCTCCAGGCTGGCCACCAGGCCATCGACCGGGTGGTTGCTTGCAAACAGGCAGCGACGGGTGCCGAAGCTGGCCAGCAAGGTTTCGACCACGGGGCGCTGCAGCGCCACCGTCCACGGCTGGCCGAGCACACCCAGGCCGGAAATCTTCATCCAGACGTTGGGGCAGTCGGCCAGCTTGCGCACGGCCGCGGCCCAGGTCGCCAGCGACTGGGCATCGCGCTGCGCCGGCAGCAGCGCGTGGTTGACGATGAGCGCGGTGGCGGGAAAGTCGCGCGCCAGGGCCACCGCGTCGTCCACATGCCACCACGGCGCTTGCAGCTCGAACGTCAGGCCCGCGCCCTGCAAGCGCGCATAGCCGGCGCGCCAGCGCTCGCAGCGCATGGAGCCGGGCGCCGTCCAGCGCGCGTGGTGCTCGGCCTGCGTGGCGCAGCGCGGCTTGTGGCGCACGCTGCGCACCCAGGGCATGGCCCGGTAGGCGGCCAGCACGTCGCCCAGGTCGTCGCGGTCAAGCCAGATTTGCGCGGCCATGGCGTGCGGCGTGCCCGTGCGCCGGGCCAGCGCCTGCACCCAGCGGGCTTCGCCGGTGGGGTCGCGGCTGTCCCATTCGCCTTCCATCAGCACGCTGCGCAGCAGCCGGTGCGCCCCGGCGGCGCGGGCATGGTCGGCGGGCAGGTAGTCGCGGCAAATGGCTTCGTAGTCGCCATAGCGAAACGCCACGCGGGGCCGCTGCTGCAGCCAGGGGTGCGGGTTGTGCGTGCAGTCCCAGAAATGGTGGTGGGCATCGACGATGGGCAGGTCGGCGTCCTGGCCGCTGTTCAAGAACTCGGCCCGTGCGGCTTGCAAGTCGTTCATGGCCGGACGCCTTCGATGGCATAGCAGGCCAGTGCGTTGCCGCACCACACGGCATGCTGCTGTGCTTCGCTCAGGCCCGCCAAGGTCAGCGCCTGCTGCGTCATGTCGATCAGTTGCGCATAGCTGGCGCGCAGCGATGCCACGGGGAAATTGCTGCCGAACATGCAGCGCTGCCAGCCAAAGATGGCGATGGCCTCGGCCACGATGCGGGCGTTGTCGGGGCCGTGCCAGGGCGCGCCGCGCAGCCCCAGTTCGGACAGCTTCACGTACACATGCGGGTTGTCCGCCAGCGCCTGCATGCCCTTGCGCCACACGGCCAGTCCCGCATCGCCGCGGTCCCACGGCAGGCCGGTGTGCTCAAGCACCACCGTCACTGCGGGCGCATCGGCCAGCATGGCGGCGGCCTCTTGCAGGTGCCAGAACGGCACGCGCAAATCCCAGCGCAGGCCGTGGCGGGCCAGCCGCTGCAGGGCGCGGGGCCAGTGCGCGTCACGCAGTGACCCGGGGCCTGTGGGGTATTCGCCGGCGGCGCGGCCCGTCACGGGCTTGAAGCGCACGCCCCGCAACAGCGGCCACGCGGCCTGCTCGGCCAAGCGCTCGCCCGCGTCGGGCGCCAGCAGGTCCACCCACGCCACGACGGCGCTGGGCAGCCCGCAACTGGCGTGCTGTTGGTGCAGCCATTGGGTTTCGGCCAACGCTTGCGTGCGGCAGCACTCGGCTTCGACGTGCACGCTGGCCACCACGGGGGCCGCGCCAAAGCTGCGGCGAAACGCTGGCGCATCGAAGTCCTGGCACAGCGCGCGGTATTCGCCCAGGATGAAGGCCCGCGGGTCGTAGGCCTCTTGCAGCCACGGGTAGCGACGGCCGGCCAGCACCCACAGGTGGTGGTGCGTGTCCACGATGGCCGCTGGCCGGGGCATTACTGCGCCTCGATGGCCTTGAGCAAGCCGTCACCCTGCTTTTCGGTGAACAGCTTGCGGGTGTCGTCGCGCACCACGCGGCGCAGGCTGTCGGTGTCGGGCTGCTCGATGACTTGCACCTGTTGGCTCTTGAGCTCGGCCAGCACGTGCGGCTCGGTGCGCTGGTTGTGCTCGCGCTGGAAGTGCGCGGCCGCCACGGCCTCTTCCTGCAAGATGGCGCGCTGCGGCGGCGGCAGGCGGTCAAAGCGCGCCTTGTTGATCGACAGCGGCATGGCGGTGTAGGCATGGCGCGTGAGCGAGAGGTATTTCTGCACCTCGTACATCTTGGACGCCAGCATGATGATGGGCGGGTTCTCGTGCCCGTCGAGCGCGCCCGATTCCAGCGCCGGATACACCTCGGCATAAGGCATGGGCTGCGGGTTGGCACCCAGCAACTGGAATGCCCGGATGTGCGCCGGGTTGGGCGTGGTGCGAATTTTCAGGCCGCGCAAATCCTCGGCCCGCTGGATGGGGCGCCTGCTGTTGGCCACGCTGCGAAAGCCCACTTCCCAGAACGCCAGGCCCTGCAGGCGGAACTTGCCGAACTCGCCCAGCAGCCGCTGCCCGATGGCCCCGTCCAGCACGCGGTAGGCGTGGGCGGCGTCCTTGAACAGGTAGGGAAGATCCAGCGCGTTCAGCTCGGGCATCAGCCCGGTGTAGTAGGGGTTGCCGATCAGCACCATGTCGATGGTGCCGCCGCGCGTGCCCGACAGCGCCGTGTTGTCGTTGCCCAGCATGCTGTTGGGGTAGACCTGCACTTGCAGGCTGCCGCCGCTGCGCTCTTTCACGCGCTCGGCAAAGCGCAGCGCGGCCAGGTGCTGCGAATCGCTTTCGGCGCTGGCATGGGCCAGCCGCAGGCGCGTGGGCGTGGTCTGGGCCCTCAGCGTGGGGGCCGCCAGCACCGAGCCGACCAGGGCCAGAAATGACTTTCGACGCATGGGACTTGTCTCCTTCTTTTTTGATGGCAGATATTTAAAAAATATCTGCTTGCGCTTGTTAACAAAGGATTTCAATGTAAAAATCATCTGAAATCCTTTAAAAACCATCGTAAGCAGCTCACTTTTTTGATGATCATTTGCCCCAGCGCAGCACCAGCGGATCCAGCCGTCGGGCGATGTCCAGCAGGCCGCGGCGCACTTCGGGGTGCATGGCCGGCCAGGGGTGGCGCGGCGCGTCGCAGGCGATGACGCCGCCTTCTTTCATCAGCGCCTTGGCGGCCAGAAAACCGGCCTGACGGTTTTCGTGGTTGATGAGGGGCAGCCACTTCTGATAGAGCGCAAAGGCGCTGTCGTGGTCGCCGCGTGCGTGGGCTTCGATGATGGGCTTGATGCCGTCGGCAAACGCGCCGCCGGTCATGGCGCCGGTGGCACCCGCATCCAGGTCGGCCAGCAGGGTGATGGCTTCTTCGCCGTCCCACGGGCCTTCGATGGCTTCGCCGCCCAGGCGGATCAGCTCGCGCAGCTTGCTGGCGGCACCGGGCACTTCGATCTTGAAGTAGCTGAGGTGCTCGATGTTCTGGGCCATGCGCGCCAGCAAGGCGGCAGGCAGCGCGGTGCCGCTGGCGGGGGCGTCTTGCACCATGATGGGAATGCCGATGGCATCCGACAGGCGGACGTAGAACTCGACGATTTGCGGCTCGGCAAAGCGGAAGGTGGCCCCGTGGTAGGGCGGCATGACCATGACCATCGCCGCGCCCATGTCTTGCGCGCGTCGGCTGCGCGCGGCGCACACCGCCGTGCTGGTGTGGGTGGTGGTGACGATGACGGGCACGCGAGCGGCCACGTGTTCGAGCACGGTGCGGGTCAGCACTTCGCGCTCGTCGTCGGCAATCAGGAACTGCTCGGAGAAGTTGGCCAGGATGCACAGGCCATCGACGCCGGAGTCGATCATGAAGTCGATGCAGCGCTTCTGGCTGGGCAAGTCGAGCGTGCCGTCTTCATGAAAGGTGGTGGGCGCGACGGGGAAGATGCCCCGGTAGCGCGGGTTGGACAGGCCGACCATGTGCGCGCTCCTCTATTCGTGGATGGTGAATTGATCGAGGAACTCGGTCTTGAGCGTGAGGCCCAGGCCCGGCACGTCGTCGCGCAGTTGCACGAAGCCGTTGTCGGCCACCGGCTCGCCGTCGAAGATGTAATAGAACAGCTCGTTGCCCACTTCCACGTCGAACATGGGGAAGTACTCGCTCATGGGGCAGTTCACGCTGCTCATGGTGAGGTGGTAGTTGTGCATTTGCCCGGCGTGCGGAATCACGGGCACGCTGTAGGCTTCGCACAGTGCGTTGATCTTGTGCGCCACGGTGATGCCGCCCACGCGGTTGGTGTCGTACTGCACGACGCTCACGGCTTTTTTGTCCAGCAGTTGCTTGAAGCCGTAGAGGCTGAACTCGTGCTCGCCGCCCGAGATGGGGATGCGGGTGAGCTGGTTCAGTTCGGCATAGCCGTCGATGTCGTCGGCAATCACCGGCTCTTCGAGCCAGCGCGGCTCAAAGCGCTCCAGCTTGGGCAGCATGCGCTTGGCGTACTCCAGGTTCCAGCCCATGTAGCACTCCAGCATCAGGTCGTTGTCGTAGCCGATGACTTCGCGCACGGCTTCGACCGACTTGAGGTTTTCCACCACGCCCTGCTGGCCGTGCGCGGGGCCGTAGCCAAAGCGCATCTTGAAGGCGCGAAAGCCCTGGTCGAGATAGGTCTGCGCCTCGCGCTGCATGTCGGCCAGGTTTTCCAGCCGGTAGAGCTTGCTGTAGTAGCAGGGAATCTTCTCCTTGGTGCGCCCGCCCAGCAGCTTGAAGACGGGCTGGCCCACGCTTTTGCCCAGGATGTCCCACAGCGCAATGTCGATGGCCGAGATGGCGGCCATGCCCACGCCCTTTCGGCCCCAGGCGTGGGTGGCGCGGTACATGCGCTGGTTGAGGTATTCACAGTCCCACGGGTCCTGGCCGATGACCAGCGGGGTGAGGTATTCGTCGATGATGGCCTTGGCGATGCGCGGCGCCAACGCCACGTTGCCCAGGCCGACGATGCCGGTGTCGGTTTCCACCTCGACCACCGTCCACTGGTGAAAGCGGAAGGTCTTCATGGTGTCGCCCTGGGTCAGGGCGCGGCCCGCGCCGTTGTCGTACACAAGATCAATCGCGTTGGAGCAGAAGTGGCCGGTGGGCGGCACGGTCTTGCCTTTCCACTCGAACACGCGGGCGCGCACGGAGGTGATTTTCATGGGGTGCTTTCTGGCTGAAACGAAGAACTCAAGACACGCCAAACAGGGCCGCGCCTTGGCGGTGCGCGCGGCCCATGCGGCAGGCGATGCGAAAGGCGTTGGCCGTGGCCTGGACATTCGCCGTGCCCCGCCCGGCAATGTCGTAGGCCGTGCCGTGCGCAGGCGTGGTGATGGGCACGGGCAGGCCGCCTTGCACCGTCACGCCCTGGCTGAAGCCCAGCAGCTTGATGGCGATCTGGCCCTGGTCGTGGTACATGGTGACGATGGCGTCCAGCTCGCCGTCGCGTGCTTTCAAAAAGATCGTGTCGGCGGGGTAGGGGCCTGCCACCGGCACGCCCTCGGCCTGCAAGGCCCGCACGGCAGGCTCGATGATGTCGATCTCCTCGCGCCCGCAGGTGCCGCCGTCGCCGTTGTGCGGGTTGAAGCCCGCCACCGCCACGCGCGGTGTGGCCACGCCGTTGGCTTGCAATGAGCGGTAGATGAGCCGGGCCGCGTCCTGGATGCGCGCGGCACTCAGGTAGCTGGCCGCGTCTTTCAAGGGCACGTGCGAGGACACGCGCGACGTCCACAGCCCGCCCAGGGTGTTGAACTCGCAGAAGTAGCCATGCACGCCCAGGTATTCGGCAAAGTGGTGCAGCTCGTCCTCGTGCTTCAGCCCGCCTTGCTTCATGGCGAACTTGTTCAGCGGGGCAAAGCAGATGGCGTCGATCTCGCGCGCCTTGGCCGCGTCCATGCAGCGGTTGAGCACGCGCAGCACGCTGGTGCCGCCGGCCGCCTCGGCCACGCCCACGTGTACCTGCTCGGGGCGCACCGTGTCCATGTCAATGAAGGCGGCCTTGCGGGTATCGGCGCGGCCACGCACTTCGGCCAGCGTGGTCAGCGGCTGCGTGTCAATGGTTTGCCCGGCCACGCGCTGGCCCTCGCGCCACAGCCAGGCATCGCCCAGCAGCACCACGTTGGCTTGCTTGCAAGTGTCGGGTTGGGCCAGCAGGCGGGCGATCAACTCAGGGCCGATGCCCGCAGGGTCACCCAGGGTGAGGGCCACCACGGGTTTGTCGGATGCCTGTGACATGGCTCAATCCACCTTGATGTTGCGGCGCTTGATCAGCTCGGCGTAGCGCCTGTTTTCCTCGGCATGAAAAGCGGCGAATTGGGCTTGCGTCATCGGCACCACGTCCGAGCCGATCGCCGCCAGTCGGGCGCGCGTGTCGGGTTGCTGAAGCAGCTTGTTGACCTCGTCATGCACGCGCGCCTGCACGGGCGCGGGCGTGGACGCCGGCATGTAGATGCCGTACCAGGCGCTCATCTCCACCCCATTCACCCCCGCCTGCGAGAGAGTGGGCACCTCGGGCAACTGCGCGTTGCGCTCCGACGCTGCCACGGCCAGCGCCTTGACCTTGCCGCCCTTGACGTGCGGTGCCACCGAAGCCATGGTGTCAAAGCTGAACTGCACCTGGCCTGCCATCAAATCCACCAGTGCTGGCGCGCTGCCGCGATAGGGAACGTGCGTGGCCGTGGTTCCCGTGGCCTCAAGAAACATCTCGGCGGCAATGTGTTGCGTGCTGCCACTGCCGCTGGATGCGTAATTCATCTTGCCCGGCTGACTCTTGAGCCGCGCAACCAGCTCGGATACCGTGTTCACGCCCAGCGCCGGGCTGACCACCAGCACGTTCGGCACGGCACCCACGAACACCACAGGCACCAGATCGCGATCATTGTCGTAGTTGAGTTTGAGCAGGTGTGGCGCAATGGCGTGTGCGGTTGACACGCCCATCACCATCGCGTGCCGGTCGGTTGACTTGGCCACCAGGTCCACCGCCAGCGTATTGGATGCGCCGGGCCGGTTGTCCACTACCACCGATTGGCCCAGCGCAGACCCCAGCTTGTCGGCCACGGCCCGGGCCATGGCGTCGGTGCCGCCGCCAGGCGCAGAGCCCACCATCAAACGGACGGGCCGTGTGGGCCAGGTGCCGGATTGCGCCCATGCGCCGAACGTGTGCGTCATCGCCACAAGGCCCACGACCAGGCCACGACGTGTCAATCGAATCTGCATGCTGCTGTCTCCTGTGAATATCCATGTTTTGCGGCCATCGTACGCAGCCGAAAACTTTCCGTATAGTGAATATTGATGATGATTTGATAACCTGGGGCTATCAATGACTGCGCGTGAACCCACCCTCCACCGTCTGAACCGCCTCAAGCTGAGGCAAGTGCAGTTGTTGCTGGCGCTGCATGCTGGCGGAACCCTTCGCGCAGCAGCCGAGCGCATGGCCATCACGCAGCCAGCGGCCACCAAGATGCTTCAGGAGCTGGAAGATGCGCTGGGCGTAGCCTTGTTCGATCGCGCAGGCCGCGGGCTGCGCTGGACGGCGGCCGGACTGCGCGTGCTGGAACACTTCGGCGGCATAGAGGGAAGCCTGAACGCACTGGCACGCGAGCTCACGCAAATGACGCCAGAAGGCACGCACGCGCTGCTGGTCGGCGCCATCATGGCGGCAGCCACCGACGTGTTGACGCCAGCGCTGCTGGCACTGCGCAGCCACTACCCGCTGCTGGGCGTGGAAATCGTCGTGGACACCAGTGACCACCTGTGCGCCGCGCTGGGCGCAGGCAAGCTCGATGTCGTTCTGGGCCGGGTGGCGGCCCCCGATGCCATGCGGCAGTCCGATTTCGATTTCACGCCCTTGGGCGACGAGGCGCTGTCCATCGTCTGCGGCACCGGGCATGTGTTGTCAGGCCGCTCGCGGCTGCGCTTTGACGATCTGCTGGGCAGCCCGTGGGTTGTTCAACCGCCGGGCAGCCCCATGCGCGGCGTGATCGAGCGCGAGTTCGCACGTCATCACCGCCGCTTGCCGCCAGGCGGGGTGCAAACGGCCTCGGTGCTCACCACGCTGAGCCTGATCCAGCAAAGCGACTTCATCGCCGTGCTGCCCGCCGTTCAAGCGGCAGACTTTGTGCGACATGGCATGCTCGCCATCCTCGCGTACCGCCTGCACGATGCGTTGCCCGCGTTTGGCGCGCTGACATGGCGCCACCGGCCACCCAACGCGGTCACCCGCCACTTGCTTGCTCTTTTGCAAAGCCCCTCACTTGCATGACCACCGCCCGCCTCACACCCCAAACCGCCGTGCTGCTGACGCTGGCGTCGGTGCCGGTGCCGGTGCCGGTGCCATGCAGCATGCGGGCTGCAACTCCGGCCGCTCGGTTCTCGAAGGCTATTCTTGTTCAGCCTCAGGCCCCTCGCCCTCGAACACGGCGCGAACCGCAGCAATGATCTGTGCGTGTCTTGTGTAGAAGACACCGTTCTCCGCGAAGATCTGGGGCAGGGACTTGCGCAGCTTGCTGCTCACTTTCCAGCCTCCTTCTGTGAGCGACCGAATGATCCGGTCCGCATCCGGATCCGGCATCTCGACCAGCTCCTTGATCGCTGCCCGTGCCTCGCCGTACCGGCGCAGCGCCAAGGCTTCCTGCGCCATCTCCTGCTCCACCGTCTGGCGCAGCACATCGCTCAGGTAGCGCGCCTGCCCGCTCAGATCGAGGTAACGCCATGCATGCCGCGCGTCCTCGGCCCGAAGGAATTCGACATTGGTTTCGACACCATCCGGGCAAAGCCGCTTCGGCCCAAAGCGGTAGGCATCGGCATAGACCTGCATGAAGGGGCGCGAGAAGGACTCCAGGGCCTGGTCATAGTCGGCGCGCCCTTTGGCCGAGCCAGCAATCGTCGCCGAAACCGGCACGATGAGGTTGGCCGGCACCACCCTGTCCGCCGCGAGCAGGTGATTGACCAGGAAGCGGTGGATGCGGCCGTTGCCATCCGCGAGCGGGTGCAGATAGACGAAGGCAAAGGACACGGCCGCCGCGCGCGCCACCGGGTTCGCGCCCCGCGTGCGGACTTCGAAACCGCGCAAGGCATCGAGCATCGCCACCACCAGCTCCTCGGACGGAGCGATGTAGTGGACGATCTCGCTCACGAAGCTGCGCTCACCGACGAACACGGGCGATTGCCGGATGCCCACCCGCAGCGCCGTCTCGCCAAGCACGGCCTGCTGCAGCGTCAGCAGCTGCTCTGCCGCCATCGGATCGTCCATGCGGCCGCTGTAGGTGCCGATGGCCGCCGCGAAGCGCTTTACCCGATCCTGCTTGTCTGCCTCGTGCTCGATGGCGAAACTGGCCCGCGACTCCTTGAACGTCAGCCAGGCCGCGCTGCGCAGCAACAGCTCCGGCCCGTAGGTGTCGTCGAGCGTCTGGACACCCGCCGCCACGTCATACAGCCAGCCCCGCTGCGCCTGCGGCCCCAGATAGACCATCGGGCAGAAATCGCGCGAGCCCGGCAGGTTGTCATTGACACGCCAGCGCCGGACCCGATCTGGCCGCTGCGCAACCAGGTACTGGGCGGCATCGATCGCATCGACGTAACCCACGTTGGGTGCCGTGTCCGGCACGGCGAGTTGCCTGCCGGTGAACCATTCGTAGAAAAAAGCGGCACGCCGGGCGTAGCTTCCCGTGGGCTCGTCCCTCACCCACGCCGCCACGTCTTGCGGCTCGACGCGGTGGAGCAGCCGCGAGAAGAACTCGAAGTTCAGTCGCTCATACTTCAAGCCAAATTCGAAATGCCCGCGAAAGCTGTCGGTCGGCTGGTACTGCGGGGGCCAGGTGCGTATTTCCTGGCCAGCCGCCGCTTCGCGCTGGCGCACCGATCCCACGCGGCTGCGGGTGAAAAGCGGTTGCACCAGCTGGATGTCGTAAATTTCCGCGAGCCGGTGGAAACCCAAAAGGGTGTCGAGCATGGGTTGCAATTTCGCTAAGAGTGCAAGCATTCTGCTAGAAAATCCGTCGATTTCAGCTAAATGGCTATACCCCTTCGCAAGACAACCCAAAGAGTCCGCCCCTTTGGCTGGGCCAAACCACTGGATAGCGCACCCACTGCATTCCCCTCATGACCACCACCCGCCTCACCCCCCAAACCGCCGCGCTGCTGACACTCGCGCCTGTGCTGTGGGCGGGCAATGCGGTGGTGGGCCGGCTGGTGGTGGACATGGTGCCGCCGATGACGCTCAACTTTCTGCGCTGGGCGCTGGCGGGTGCGGTCTTGCTGCCGCTGGCGGCGTGGGTGCTGCGGCCGGGCAGCGGTTTGTGGGCGCACTGGCGGCGCTTTGCGCTGCTGGGTTTTCTGGGCGTGGGGATTTACAACGCGCTGCAATACCTTGCGCTGCACACTTCCACGCCGCTCAACGTGACGCTGGTGGCCTCCAGCATGCCGCTGTGGATGATGGTGCTGGGGCGCCTGTTCTTTGGTGTGCCGATTCGCCGGGCGCAACTGGCTGGGGCGCTGCTGTCGATGCTGGGCGTGGCCGCCGTGCTGGCGCGTGGCGATCTGGCCAATCTGGCGCGGCTGCAACTGGTGCCGGGCGATGTGTACATGGTGCTGGCCACGATTGCCTGGGCCTGGTACTCATGGCTGCTGGCACGGCCCACGGCACCGCCGGCCATTCGCGGCGACTGGGCGGCTTTTCTGCTGGCGCAGGTGGTGTTTGGCCTGGGCTGGTCGGCGCTGCTGGCGGCGGGCGAATGGACGCTGGCACCGGTGCAGATGCACTGGAGCTGGACGCTGGCGGCGGCGCTGGTGTACATCGCGCTGGGGCCGGCCTTGCTGGCCTATCGCTGCTGGGGGCTGGGCGTGGCGCGGGCGGGGCCGACGCTGGCGGGCTTTTTCGCCAACCTCACGCCGCTGTTTGCCGCGCTGATGTCGATGGCGCTGCTGGGCGAAGCGCCCAGGCTTTACCACGGCCTGGCCTTCGCGCTGATCGTGTCGGGCATCCTGGTGTCGTCGCGGCGCTGACAGACAGGCGCCGAAGCATTGTTTGAAAAGGATTTTCTGCAGCCATGAAACTCACCACCTGGAACGTCAACTCCCTCACCGCCCGCTTGCCGCATGTGCTCGACTGGCTGGCCGCCAATCCGGTGGATGTGCTGGCGCTGCAAGAGTTGAAGATGACGGACGACAAGTTTCCGCACGAGGCGCTGCGCGAGGCGGGCTATGAAGCGGCGGTGTTCGGCCAGAAGACCTACAACGGCGTGGCCTTGCTCACGCGCGTGGCGCAGGGGGCGGCGCGGGAGGTGGTGCGCAACATTCCGGGGTTTGACGATGCATCGTCGCGCGTGATCGCGGGCACGGTGGATGGGCCGGGCGGTGCGCTGCGCGTGGTGAACGGCTACTTCGTGAACGGGCAGGCGCCGGGCACGGAGAAGTTCGACTACAAGATGCGCTGGCTGCGCGCCCTGCACGACTGGCTGCGCGAGGAACTGGCCGCGCACCCGCGCCTGGTGCTGCTGGGCGACTTCAACATCGCGCCGGAAGACCGCGACAGCTTCGACCCGGTGGGCCTGGCCGAGACGATTCACCACACGAGCGAAGAGCGCGCGCATTTCCGGCAATTGCTGGCGCTGGGCCTGGTGGATGCGTTTCGCCTGTTCGAGCAGCCGGACAAGAGTTTTTCATGGTGGGACTATCGGCAGCTGGGCTACCAGAAAAACCGCGGCCTGCGCATCGACCACGTGCTGGTGAGCGAAGCGCTGCGCCCGCAGGCAGCGGCCTGCACCATCGACCGCACGCCGCGCAAATGGCCCAAGCCGAGTGACCACGCGCCGGTGACCTTGACGCTGGGTTGAAGGGTTTGCAGGTCAAGCGCCATACATTAAAAAAGTGAGCTGTTTGCGTACGTTTTAAAACATTTTCATATATATTTACATCTTAAATTGAATATATACGTACGCAAGCAGCTCACTTTTTATCGTCAATCCCATGGATGGATCAACAGACGCCTGGGCTGCCCGCCCCTCCTCCAGAGGAGGCTTGTGCATGCACACACATCTTTGCAGGGTTGGGTAGAGCGACGAGCGAAAGCCAGCAAATCGGCTCGCGAGAGCGCTGGGTTTCGCCTTCGGCTCTACCCATACATGGACGCCCCCGGTTTGCCAAGCGCTCAATTCGGTTTTGGGTTCGACACGGTACGGATGGCTGCCATTCATCCGGACTTTCAATGTGGCCGCTTGTTGACCACTGCCCCTGATGGAATTCGCTGACCGGCATCGGCGCGGGGAAATTCAGGATCGGAACACGGGCATGAAGGTGTACTTCTGCGGCCCCTACAGTCCTTGGAAGCAGGGCAGCGGGGCAGCGGGGCAGCTACGAGAACACCAATGGACTGCTGCGCCAATGCTTTCCAAAAGGCTCCGACTTGAGTGGCTACTCCCAGGAGCAGCTCGATGCGGTGGCCGATGAGATGAATGCACGACCCAGGATGACTTTGGGCTACTGCACCCCCTTGGAGGTCTATGCGCAGCACTTGCATCGGCTAATGCAGCAACCTGATTCAATGCATTGAACATTTGTTGCACTTGGACTTGAATCCGCCCATCTCTCGGATGGCCCGCCCACGATCGCGGCTACCATTTATGACAACAGTCCCAAACCGCGCTGATGAGGAGGAGCAAGTCCAATGCAGAAGACGACTACGGCAGCAGAGCTCTTCCAGCACCTGAATGTGGAGAAGGCTGCGTTTTACCGTTGCATCATGGACGTCTTCGCGGCAGCCAAACGGCAGTACCGGCTGCAGTTGCGTCCGGATGAGGTGCTGGCAGAAGCTGATTGGCCCTCTCCGTCTCCGCGCATCGAGGAAGTCAACAGCGCTCTGGCTCAGTTGGCCGTCTGGGGCAATCTGGAATCGCAGCCCGACACCGCGCGCGTATCGTCGCTGAGCGATTTCTATCGTGCGCGCTTTCTCTATCGCCTCTCCCATGGCGGTGAAGCTGCGGAAGCCGGCCTGTCCGTCTTTTTTCAGACCTTGCGGCGCCGAGCCCAACTGCAGACCGTCGCACTGGAGGACATCGCCAACGGTCTTCAGTCACTGCAGCACCTCATCGACGAATCGGCCTCGGCTGAGGTAGCGGACGTCGCCAAGATGCATGAGATCCTGCGAGATCTGGTTCGGGTATTTGAGGACCTGGCCGAAAACGCCCAGGCATTCATGGCGGGCGTGGCGCGCAGCCTGGAACTCCAGCAGGCCGAAGCCAGTACGGTCATCGCCTACAAGCGGCGCCTGATCGACTACTTGGAGCGCTTCATGAGCGACCTGGTGCGCCGCTCGGACGGCATCGCCCAACTCATTGAATACCTTTCACCGCGGATAGACGCCGTCTTTCTTCAGATCGCGGCGCGCGAAGCGCGCGACACGGCACCTGGCGATGCGCAAGACCGGACAGATGAAGAGATGCGTCGCTGGCGCGCATGGCGAGAACGGTGGAAAGGACTTCGAGGCTGGTTCCTGGCAACGGGCGCCGAACCGCCCCAAGCAGAATTGCTGCGCGCGCGCGCCCGTGCTGCCATTCCCCAGTTGCTGGGCGCGATCGCCGCCATGAATGAACGGCGCAGTGGGCGAAGCGATCGTTCGGCGGATTTCCGAACATTGGCCCAATGGTTTGCCGCCTGCGACACCGAGGGACAGGCGCATCGTCTGGCACGTGCTGCCTTCGCGCTCCAGCCGGCACGGCATTTCTCGCTCAACCCGCAAGCGGACGAGGATCTACCACCCAGCACCTCCTGGGCGGATGCGCCACCCCTGCAGATCAGCCCGCGCCTGCGCGAATATGGAGAAGCGTCGCCGCGCGGTGCGCTGTCACGCGTGCGTGATCGCAGTGCCGAACGCGCGCTGATGGCGCAGCAGCTGGCGGAGGAATCACGCCAGGTCGATGCGGCGCGCCAACGGCTGGCCACCGGTCGCGCCACTCGGCTGTCAGAGCTGGGCGATCTGGATACACACGCGTTTGACCTGTTCCTGAGCCTGCTCGGCGAAGCTTTGGCGGAGCAGTCAAGTCCTGAGCAGACTGTCGAGCGTCAAACCGGAGATGGACTGCTGCAGATCCGCATGGAACCGTTGGGGAGCGACAGTCAGGCCCAGATCCGCACGCCAGCAGGCATCTTCTCGGGCAGAGACCAGCTGCTCACGATCGCCTTTACGCAGGCGCCGATATGAGTGCGCGCCCTTCCCCCCGCCAAGACAGCCAGCGCCTGGGAGAACTCCAGAAGGCACAGCAGCAAGACGAATTCAGCCGAGGCGTCCGCGCCCTTTTGATGCGCCCATTGATGGCACCTGGTAACGAGGATTTCCCGGCTGTCAGGCGCCAAGCCGAACGGCTGCGCGACTGGTTTGCACGTGAAGCTGGCTGGCCCCTGCATGTCGAGCGTGAAGGTGCCCGACTGTTCAAACGTCCGGCGAACCTGACCGACGACACACGAGGTTTGCCGGCCTATGACAAGCGCCGTTATGTTCTGCTCTGTCTGGCCTGCGCTGTGCTCGAACGGGCCGATCCGCAGATCACGCTGCAGTTGCTGGGCGAGCGCGTGGTGCAGTGGGCAGCGGAGACCACCTTGACGTCACGCGGGTTCGAGTTCGCCTTGCGCAGTTCTGCGGATCGCCGGGATCTCGTCGCCGTCTGCAGGACGCTGCTGGAACACGGTGTGCTGCAACGCGTGGCAGGGGACGAGGAAAGCTTCATTCACGACCACCGCACGGCGCAGCACGATGCGCTCTACGACGTGCAACGCCGCATGCTGGCCGGCATGCTCGCGGCCGTGCGTGGGCCGTCCACGTGGCGGCTGGAAGACATGCCCGTCGACTTCGAAGATCGGCTGCGATCGCTGGTGGTCGAGCATGCGGCCGATGGCGAACAAGGACGCCGGGATGCCCAGCGCCATCACCTCGCACGTCGTCTGCTGGATGATCCGGTGATCTACACCACCTCCCTGGACGCTGACACGCAGGCCTACTTCGTCAACCAGCGCGGTGCCATGGCGGGACGGCTTTGCGACGCCACTGGCTTGGTCGCCGAGCAACGCGCCGAAGGGCTGGCATTGACCGACGAATCCGGGCAGCTGACCGACGTTTCCATGCCTGCGGAAGGTACCGAGGCCCACGCCACGTTGCTGGTCGCGGAACACCTCGCTCAGCGTTTGCGCGATGCGCCAGCCTCTCCAATCACCACGGACGATGCGATCGCTGCGTTCTTGCGGGGCGCGGTAGACCGGTATGGCCGCTACTGGCGCAAATCGGCGCGCGAGCCCGGCGCCGAGAAGGAGCTGGCCAGCATTGCGCTGGACAGGCTGAACAAACTCCAACTCATCGCGCGTCAGAATGGCCAGATCCGCCCGCTGGCGGCCATCGCTCGCTTCGCCATCGGTGACACCCAGATCCACCCGCCTGCCACGCAGTCCGTGCGCAAGGGATCAGCAGATACGCTCTTCGAAGCATGACAGACGCACTCTTTGATTCGCCCTCATCGTTGCGTCCAGCGCTGCCGGAGCCGCTGCGTGAACGCTGGCAGCCTCTTAGGCTCGGCCTGGTCGAGCTGTTCCACTACGACAGCGAAGAGTTCTGGTTCAGGGACGGCCACTTGCTTCTGCGCGGCAACAACGGCACCGGCAAATCCAAGGTGCTCTCGCTGACCCTGCCGTTTCTCTTTGATGCGAATCTGAGGCCCTCGCGGATCGAGCCTGATGGTGACAACGGCAAGAAGATGGCTTGGAACCTGCTGATGAGCGGCTATCAACGTCGCATTGGCTACACCTGGATCGAATTCGGTCGCCGAATGGCGGACGGCACGCACCGCTACCTCACGCTGGGAGCCGGCCTGTCCGCAGCCACGGGCAAGGCGCAAGTGGAGAGCTGGTTCTTCATCCTTGAAGGGCCTGCGGCAGGCGAAGACCCCCGCATCGGTCAGGACATCTGGCTGACCAGCGAACAGCGCGTGGTTCTCACCCGGGAACGTCTGCGCGATGCGGTTGAAGCTCAAGGCAGGGGCAAGATTTTTGAGAATGCCCCCAGCTATCGCCGAGCAGTCGACGAGCGCTTGTTCCAACTGGGCACCAAGCGCTATGAAGCGCTGATGGATACCTTGATTCAGTTGCGCCAGCCCCAATTGTCGAAAAAGCCCGACGAAGCGGGCCTGTCCCATGCGCTCACCGAGGCGCTCCCGCCGTTGCCGACGGAGCTGCTCGGTGACGTCGCCGAAGCGCTGAACCAACTGGAAGAAGATCGCATCCAGCTCGACGAAACACGCCAACTGGAACGCGCCGTCCAGCATTTCGAGCAGCGGTACCGGACATACGCGGGAACGCTGACGCGCCGACAAGCGAGGGAGCTGCGACAGGCTCAGACCGGTTTTGACAACGCCAGTGAGGACCGCAACAAGGCGAGCGCGGCACTGGTGAAAGCTCAGGACGAGGAGACCCGAGCCGTCACCGACCACCAGCATGCGAAGCGGCTCCTGCTTGCTGCCCGGGAACGACTGGAAACGCTCCAAAGCGATCCTGCCAATCAGGATGCCAACCGCCTTAGCCAGGCCGAGAAGGATGCGTCGGAGAGGCAAGAGGAAGCGAAGACAGTCCTCCGGCAACATGACATTGCGCGGCAAGCCCTCAATCGTGAAGAAGAACGCAGTCGCCGCTCGAACCAGCGCTTCGAGGCGGCAAAGAGCGATCTGCTGGCCGCGCGCGTTCGGTGCGCTTCGGAAGCTGCGCTGGCCGGCACGGACGCTGCGCTCGTGGACAACCCGCTCGCTGCGCTGGCGCTGGAAGGTCTGGCACAGTTTCCGATCGCGCAGATCGCAGTTGCGGGAGCGCTCTTGCGTGACGCCGCGAGCAAACGGCGCGGAAGCATCCGCCACATCGAACAGCGCCATGTCGCCGTAGCGAACAAGCTAACGGCGCTACAGGCCGCGCAATCCACGCAACGCGACCTGCAAGCGGAGCTGGAGGAATTGGCTGAAGCTCGTGCCATCGCCGATCAGGACGCAGAGAACGCAGGCGACGAATTGGCAGACGCATGGTCCGCCCATTGCGCCCGCCTCGTGCAGCTTCGCTTCGATGTCGTGGAGGCACTGGAACAGCTCGCCACATGGGTTGCTTTGCCCGAGGGTTCCAATCCGGTCCATGCGGTGCTGAAGGAAGCCTATCAGCAGGCCGCCCTGCGGCACGCTGGGCAACAACTCGCATTGGACAACCGAGGGAGCGATCTGAAGCGGGAGCGCACCGAGCTCGTCGACGAGAGAAATCGACTGGCTGCCGGCCACGATGCGGCGCCGCCGACGCCGGGCACACGCATGCCGGGTGTTCGGGATGAGCGAGCTGGCGCACCGCTCTGGCAACTGGTTGACTTTCTGCCCCATGTGGAAACGGGAGAACGCGCCGGGCTGGAGGCGGCGCTCGAAGCCTCGGGCCTGCTCGATGCATGGCTCTCGCCCGACGGAGTCTTGACGCACGCTGACGGTACAGCGCTGCTGGACAACGTATGGGTGCAACGGTCTTTTGTTGCTACCGACAGTCTGGCCAAAGTGCTTCAGGCGGTCGTGCCCGACGACAGCAGCGTGACATCGGATCTGGTGGCTGACATCCTCGCGACGGTCGCATGCGGCTCGAACGATGCCGGCGACGCCGAATCCTGGATTGGAACCGACGGCCGGTATCGCCTCGGCGCATTGGCGGGAGCTTGGAAAAAGCCCGAGGCCGTCTATATCGGACACACGGCCCGGGCACTCGCGCGGCAGCGCCGCCTTGAAGAGACCGCCACACGGCTCTTGGCAATCGACGAGGAAGATGCACGGCTGGTGCAAGAGATCGACGACTTGGCGGCAGCCCGCCGCAGCGCGGAACGCGAATGGAGCGAAGCGCCTTCGGATGGTCCGCTGCACAAGGCGATCCAGGCGGCCACCAGCGCCGCACGCGATGTGCTGCAGGTCGGCAAGCGCCTTGATGCCGCCGATATCCAATGCAGAACCGCGGAGTCAGAATTGCAGGCAGCACGCGATGCCGTGGAGCGCGACGCCTCCGACCTTCAATTGCCCAGCGCACTCGACGGCTTGTCACCCGTGTCGGACGCATTGGATCGGTTCACCGAAGCCCATCAGCACCTAACGCAAGCTGCGCGTGAGTGGTGCAGCGCTGGTCCCGACCATCTTCAACAGCAGGAGCGGGAGGAAGAAGCGCGCAGCGCTGTGATGGAGCGGGCAGAAGAGCTCGCCAGTGCCGACGAGCGGGCAGAGAAGGCCAAGACGCGCTACGAAGTCCTGCAAAGCGCCGTCGGCGCGAAAGTCGAATCCCTTCGCTTGCAGCTCACTGCAGCGGCGAATGCAGTGAAAGACGCTGATAGCGCTGAAGGCATCAGCCAGACCAAGCTCACGAAAGCCAGCGAAACACGGGCTGTCGCCGACACACAGGCGGAGGGCGCAGAAAGGCTGTTGGACGAGCGCACCGCCGTTCGCGCCCAAGCCATTCAGCGGCTCCAGCACTTCGCTGGCAGCAGTCTGCTGGCTTCGGCACTGCCGGATTTTCCGATCCCGGATCAAGCTGCCCCTTGGACCATCGACCCCGCACTGAATCTGGCACGACGGGCAGAACAGGCGCTTGCCCAGGTACCGGACGATGACGCTGCCTGGGGGCGCATTCAGCGCCAAGTGGCTGAAGACCTGACCGAACTGCAGCGTGCGCTGAGCGCATTGGGCCACCAGGCCACCTCGGAGCCTAACGACTGGGGCTTCTCGGTACACGTCATGTATCAGAACCGGCCTGAGCGCCCCGACACCCTGGCCGCCCGACTGGCCGACGACATCGCCCAGCGCACCGAGTTGCTTTCCGCCAAGGAGCGGGAAGTCTTGGAGAACCACCTGCAAGCCGAGATCGCAGCCGAAATACAGCGCCTCATGCGAGCTGCGGACAAGCAGGTCAACGCCATCAACGAAGAGCTCCACAAGCGCCCGACTTCCACGGGCGTGCGCTATCGGCTGCAATGGCAAGCGCTGACCGCCGAAGAAGGGGCGCCGGCTGGATTGAGCGTTGCGCGCGAGCGTTTGCTCAACAGCAGTTCGGATATGTGGTCGACGGAAGACCGGCGGGTCGTGGGTGTCATGCTTCAGGAACAGATCGCGATGGAGCGAGCTCGGTCGGATGCCGATACTGCCGGCCCCGGCGGGAGCCTGATCGACCAGTTGGCCCGCGCGCTGGACTACCGCCGTTGGCATCGCTTCCGTGTGGAGCGTCAACACCAACAGGGTGATCCGTGGCGCAAACTCTCCGGACCTGCCTCCAGTGGTGAACGGGCACTTGGTCTGACGGTCCCCCTTTTCGCGGCGATTTCCAGCTTCTACGGACGGGGTGGCAGTCCGCATGCGCCCCGCTTGATGTTGCTCGACGAAGCCTTCGCGGGCATCGATGATGCAGCGCGTGCTCACTGCATGGGGCTGATCCACGAGTTCGATCTCGATTTCGTCATCACCAGCGAGCGCGAATGGGCATGCTATGCGGAGCTGCCCGGCGTTTCCATCTGTCAATTGCAGCGGCGCGAAGGGATGGATGCGGTGTTTGTATCCCGCTGGCTCTGGGACGGCCGCGCGAAGCGGCGCGAAGAAGATCCGGACCGGCGCTTTCCCACGCCCTCGCAGCCATGACGACGACCTCTCACATCGATCCAAAGTTGGAGCGCCGGCTCGGTGGATCCGAGCTCAGTGCCTTGCGCCGTCGCTTGAGGCGGCACTTCGAGCGCCATGGCAACAATCCTGAGAAAAGGGTTCTTCAACTCACGGGCCTCAGCCGCGCTGAGCATGAAGCCCTGGCGTTGATCGTCGGTCTCCCGTCCCGCTTCACCCCATCCGTTCGCATCGACATCGCTCGATTCGATACCGCTTTGCGCAATGCGGAGATTGCGGGGTCGCTGCGCGAAGCGCTGGAGCGCATTGACGGACCTCTTGTCCACCGTGCCGCCATCAAGGAAGAGCTGCGCACGCGCTGGACAGCGGTTTTCAACACTCCCATTTCGAATCCGACACTCAGCGCCTGGCTGCAGACAACCTCCGCGCCGAGCCTGATCAAGCGCATGGCTCGACAAGACCCCGACACAGCTATCAGACTGCTGAAGCAGGTTGATGCGATTTTGCAGCGTCTGCCTGCTGCGGGTTTGACACGCGCTCAGCTGGCAGCCGACGTGCTCGGCAACGCGCATGCTCTTGACAGCGGTCAGCCGACGGCCACCTTGGTATTGGCCGTCTTGCGGCACGGCGCCAACGATGCAGCGCAGGAACAGGATCTACCGGAAGGCGTCACGGGAGCGGAGAGTATCAACCGTCCGGCAGAGCGGACGCGGGACACTTGGGCGCAGGCGGGCATCCTGGTCAATGAATTAGCCCGCCCTGTCCTGTTCTTGAACCTACCGGTTGATCGTGGGTCTTGTCCACCTGCAGCACCGGGTGAACCTGGCTACCTGTCACTGCGCCAGTTGCTGCGGACGCCAACTACCTGGTCGGTGGCTGGCCAGGTCGTCTACGTATGTGAGAACCCCAACATCGTGTCCATCGCGGCAGACCGTTTGGGCGGTGCTTGTGCGCCTCTGGTCTGCACGGATGGCATGCCTGCTGCCGCGCAGCGAGTTCTGCTGACACAGCTTTCCGACGCCGGTGCCAAGCTGCTCTACCACGGCGACTTCGATTGGGCAGGCATTCATATCGCCAACACTGTCATGCGGTTGTGCAACGCAGACCCATGGCACCTTCTATCCGCCGACTATCAGCGTGCCATTGGCGCATTTCCTCACAAGGAACGCGATTTGTCAGAGACCGACGTAACTGCATCGTGGGATGCGACGCTGGTCAATGCCATGCGGTCACACGGACTGGCCGTCCCGGAAGAGGCAGTGGCGTCATTGCTGATCGACGATCTGCGATCTTCGGGAGTATGAGCGCGGCAAGTTCGAGGTCTCCTGGGTGTTGCACTTCAGAATTGAGGCCGCCATGTGAGCATGCACACCGGCTCAGAGGGGATCGTCCACCCACTGCGTGAACGCCTGCACCGGCTCGCGCGGGGTGGCGTAGGTGTTGACGGGGGCGCTTTCGTCGGCGTGGCCCAGGGCCATGCCGCAGACCAGCATTTCTTCGGCGGGCGCGCCGATGTGGGGCAGGACGATGCGGGCGTAGTGGTTCCACGCCGCTTGCGGGCAGGTGTGCAGGCCGCGTGCGCGGGCGGCGAGCATGATGTTTTGCAGAAACATGCCGCAATCGAGCAGGCTGCCCTGCCCGAGCGCGCGGTGGGCGGTGAGCATCAGTCCCACGGGCGCATCGAAGAAGCGGAAGTTGCGCTGGTGCTGCGCGTGCATGCGGTCTTTGTCGCCCTTGGCGATGCCGAGCAGCCCGTAGAGCGTCCAGCCGTTGTGGCGGCGGCGGCCCAGATAGGGCTCCAGCCACTGGCGGGGGTAGTAGTCGTAGTCGGGGCGGTGCTCGGCCTCGCGCTCGGGGTGCGCGCGCAGCGCGTCGTGTGCGGCGCACACCTTGTCGCACAGCGTGTCGCGCGCCGCGCCTTGCAGCACATACACCTTCCACGGCTGGGTGTTGGCCCCGCTGGGGGCGCGGCTGGCCACGCGCAGGATGTCTTCGATGCGCGCGCGCGGCACGGGCATGTCGGGGCGGAAGGCGCGCACGCTGAAGCGGCTTTCGATGGCGGCGTCCACGCGGGCGCTGGGTTCGTTCAGTGGCGGCATTTCAGTTGTCCGTGGCGCTCAATGACGAATGACTGCGCTCTGGCGAGCGCATGACAAATGACCCGCTTTGCACAGCGGTTTTGTCATTTGTCATGGCGCGCCAGCGCCAGTCATTGAGCGAAGCGAAGTCATTCTTTATTTCAGCTGCTCCAGCACCGCCTTCAGCGGCGCAGGCAGGGGCACGGGCCGCTGCGTGGTGCGGTCGACGTAGACGTGCACGAAGTGGCCGCTGGCCGCGGTCATGGGCGCGCCTTCGGCGAACAGGCCGACTTCGTAACGCACGCTGGAGGTGCCCATGTGGGCCACGCGGATGCCGGCTTCGATGTTCTGCGGAAAGGCCAGCGGCGCGAAGTAGTGGCACTGCGTTTCGACCACCAGGCCGATCACTTGGCTGGCTGCCGGATCGAGCGCGCCGTGGGCGATCAGGTGCGCGTTGACGGCGGTGTCGAACCAGCTGTAGTAGACGACGTTGTTCACGTGGCCGTACTGGTCGTTGTCCATCCAGCGGGTGGTGATCAGGCGAAAGGCGCGGTAGGCGCTGCGCGGCTCGGGTGCGGGGCGGGGGTGGGCGGGGGCGTTCATCGCCGGGCATTCTGCCAGCGGTGCCACGCGCCAAGGGCCACGGCGAAGGTGTTCATCTGCACCTGCACGGTGGTGTCGATGTCGTGCCCGTAGCCGCCGCCCATGCTGAGGGCCACGGGCAGCCCGCGGGCAAAGGCCCAGTCCAACACGCGGCGGTCGCGCGCGGCCATGCCTTCGTCCGTCAACGCCAGGCGGCCCAGGCGGTCGCCCTGGTGCGCGTCGGCCCCGGCCAGGTAGAACACGCGCTCGGCGTCGAAGCGCTCGCCCAGCGTGTGCAGGGCCAGATCAAGCGCGTGCAGATAGGCGTCGTCGCCCGTGCCGTCGGGCAGGCCCACGTCCAGGTCGCCGGGCACCTTGCGAAAGGGGAAGTTCTTCTCGCCATGCAGCGAGAGGGTGAACACCGAGTCGTCGCGCGCAAAGATGCTGGCCGTGCCGTTGCCCTGGTGTACGTCCAGGTCGATCACGGCAATGCGCGGACGGCGCGCGCCGGGGTGGGTGCGCAGGTGCTCGCGCTGGGCCAGGCGCGCGGCCACGGCGATGTCGTTGAACACGCAATAGCCGCTGCCCGCATCGGCGCTGGCGTGGTGCGTGCCCCCGGCCAGGTTGGCGGCCACGCCTTCGGCCAGCGCCGCGCGCGCGGCCTGCACGCTGGCCCCCACCGAGCGGCGCGCGCGCTCGGCCATGCCCTCGCTCCAGGGAAAGCCGATCTCGCGCTGCATGCGCGCATCCAGCGTGCCGCGCGCCACGGCGTCGATGTAGGCGCGCTCGTGTGCCAGCGCGAGCGCGTCGTCGCCCACCGCCTCGGCCTGCTGCACATCCACCTCAGGCAGCTCGGCCTGCACGCGGCCTTGCAGCCGTTCGTATTTGCCCATCGGAAAGCGGTGCCCTGGCGGCAGCGGCAGCACGAAGCGGGTGGAATAGAAGGCTTTCATGTCATGTGCTCAGACAACAGCCGAACAGCCAACAGCCCCCTCACCCCGCCCCAAACCGATTCGTGGCTTGCAGCAGCGCATCCAGAATGCCCGGCTCGTTGTAGGCGTGGCCTGCGCCTTCTATCAATTGCAGCTCGGCACCCGGCCAGGCGCGCGCCAGTGCCCATGCGGTGCTGGCGGGGCAGGCCATGTCGTAGCGGCCATGCACGATGACGCCGGGAATGCCCGCCAGCTTGTGCGCGTCGCGCAGCAGCTGGCCCTCTTGCAGCCAGCCGCCATGCGTGAAAAAGTGGTTTTCGATGCGTGCAAAAGCCAGCGCGAAGTGGTCTTGCCCGAAGCTGGCGGCGGTTTCGGGCTGGGGCAGCAGGGCGATGGTTTCGCCCTCCCACACGCTCCAGGCGCGCGCGGCCTCAAGCTGCGCGGCGGGGTCGTCGCCCGTCAGGCGGCGGCGATAGGCGGCAATCAGGTCGCCCCGCTCGGCCTCGGGGATGGGGGCGAGAAAGCGCTCCCACTTGTCGGGGAACACCTCCGACGCGCCAAACTGGTAATACCAGCGCAGCTCGGCGGGCGTGAGCGTGAAGATGCCGCGCACCACCAGCTCGCTCACGCGCCCGGGGTGCGTCTGCGCATAGGCCAGCGCCAGCGTGGAGCCCCAGGAGCCGCCAAACACCAGCCACTGCTCGCAGCCCATCAGCGCGCGCAGGCGCTCCATGTCCTGCACCAGATGCCAGGTGGTGTTGGCATCCAGCCCCGCGTGCGGGGTGGAGCGGCCACAGCCGCGCTGGTCGAACAGCAGCACGTCGTAGCGCGCCGGGTCGAACAGGCGCCGGTGCGCCGGCCCGCAGCCGCCGCCCGGCCCGCCGTGCAGAAACACCGCCGGCTTCGCGCCGCGCGTGCCCACGCGCTCCCAGTACACGCGGTGGCCGTCGCCCACGTCGAGGCGGCCTTGGTCGAAGGGTTCAATGTCGGGGTAGAGGGTGCGCATGGCAGTCACGTCACTGGAGCTGAAAAAAGTGCGGCGCATGGTACGCGATGGCTTTTAGAAACCTGCTTCTAAAAAGGCCGCGCAGAGGCCCCAACGGCTTGCAATGCGCCCTCACCTACCTACAATTCGCCCCATGCTGCACCGCAACAAAACGGACAGCACAAAAGAAGTTTTCATCCACCATTGAACCGATCCGGAGATTGAACATGCTGACACCCGAACAACTCGTCGCTTCCCAGAAAGCCAACATGGAAACCCTGTACGGCCTGACCTCCAAGGCCTTCGAAGGCGTTGAAAAGCTGGTCGAGCTGAACCTGCACGCCACCAAGGCTGCCCTGAGCGAGTCTGCCCAGCACACGCAAGCCATGCTGTCCGTGAAGGACGCACAAGAGCTGCTGGCCCTGCAAGCTGGCCTGTTCCAGCCCCTGGCCGAGAAAGCCGCTGCCTACAGCCGTCACCTGTACGACATCGCCTCGGGCACCAGCACCGAGTTCAGCAAGGCCTTCGAAGGCAAGGTTGCCGAGAGCCAGGCCCAGTTCGCCGCCCTGGTGGACAACGCCGCCAAGAACGCCCCCGCTGGCTCCGAGACCGCCGTCGCCATGATGAAGAGCGCCGT
>JAUNTQ010000115.1 GCA_030538605.1 Pseudomonadota bacterium | reverse complement strand
ATGGCTCTCAATCTGCTCGCCCAGCCAGGCGGTGTTGATGACGATCTCGCGCACGCCGCCGCGCGCCAGCGCATCGACCCACCACTGCAGCAGCGGCTGCCCGCGCACCGTCAGCAGCGGTTTGGGGCAGGTGTCGGTCAGCGGCCGCATGCGCTCGCCCCGGCCAGCGGCCAGGATCAGCGCGCGCGGCGCGGCGGGGGCAGGGGGGGCGGCGGTCATGCGGCAAATGTAGGGCGAAAGCGCGCTTCAGGGCTTGTGTATGCGCCTCTTGGCAGTTTCAGCTGTCCATGACGCTGCGCCCCCCGCCATCGCGGAGGCAAAAGGCATCAGATGGTCGCGGAGCAGGCCATGCGCGGGCACCCAGGGCCGGGGTTCCCCCGGGCATCGGGTGCGTCCCCCTTCAGGGGGAAGGCGCCGCAGGCGACTCAGGGGGTGCTTCATGGCTCAGCCAGCGCTCCAGCAGCGCGCGCAGCTCGTCCGGGTCGACGGGCTTGCGCAGCACCAGGTAGCCCTCGGCGTCGGCCTCTTGCAGCGCGGTGGAGTCGAATTCGCCGCTGACCATGGCACCGCGCGCCTTGGGGCAGCGCGCCAGCAGCGCCTGCAGCAGCTCGAAGCCGCTTTCGCCCGAGCGCAAACGCTGGTCGCAAAAAACGGCGTCGGGCACGAAGCCTGCGTCCAGCAGCGCCAGCGCCTCGCTGCCCGTGGCGGCGCAGCGCGTGTCGATGCCCCAGCCGGTCAGCAGCGGCGCCCAGGCGGCGGTGACCTGCGGGTCGTCGTCCAGCACCAGGCAACGGCCCGTCAGCCGCTGCGGGGTGGCTACGGGCGCAACGCTCGGCCAGGCGGGGGCAGCGGGCGCGTCGGCCACGGCAGGCAGCCGCAGCCAGAAGCACGAGCCGCGCCCCAGCCGCGAGCGCATGCCGTAGCCCGCGCCCAGCAGGCGCGCGCCCTGCGCCACCATGGCCAGGCCCAGCCCGTGGCCGGCATCGTCCAGCCGCCAGGCGCGCCGGCTGCGGTAATAGGGCGAGAAGATGTGCGACTGGTCGTCGCCGGCCACGCCGATGCCGGTGTCCCACACTTCCACCCGCCAGTCGGCGCCGCGCTGGCGCGCGGCCAGCAGCACGCCGCCGCGCGGGGTGTAGCGCAGCGCGTTGTGCATCAGGTTGATGAGCGCCTGGCGGATCAGGGGCGCGTCGGTCAGCACGCTGGCCTGGGGCGGCACGCGCACGCGCAGCTGCAGCCCCTGGCGGGCGGCGGGTTCGCGGTACAGCGCCATCACCTCGTGCAGCAGCGGTGCCAGCCGCAGCGGGGCCATGTGCACCTGCACCTGGCCGGATTCCAGCCGCGACAGATCGAGCAGCGAGTTGAACATCTGGCTGATGGAGCTGGTGCTGCTTTTCAGGTCGTGCAGCAGCGGCGTCAGCGCGGCGTCGCGGTTGCGCGCCTGCAGCGCGGCCACCAGCATGCTCATGGCGTGCACGGGCTGGCGCAAATCGTGGCTGGCGGTGGACAGAAAGCGGCTTTTCTCGCGCAGCGCCGCTTCGGCCGCCTCCTTGGCCTGGCGAAACTGCTCGGCCAGGTGCTGGCTGCGCTCTTCCAGTTGCACCTGGCGGACGAAAAAGCGGTGCGCCGTCAGCGCGTGGCGATAGATCGCCAGCGCGAACATCGCGGCCAGCGGCAGCACGATGAGCCGGTACGCAGGAAACACCAGCGGTGCCATCAGCAGCGACAGGCAGGCACCCCCGAAAAAGTACAGAAACACGCCAACCATCGGCGTCTGGTGCGTGGCCGTGCCAGCGATGGTGCCGGCCACCACCAGGTAGAGCAGCAACAGCAGTTCGTGCGACGCGCGCCCGGCCAGCGCCAGCACCACCACCGCGGCGCTCAGGCCCAGCCCGTGCAGCAGCGCGATGGCCTCCAGGCGTGGCCGCCAGCGGCGCAGCTGCGCGGCGGCGTCCAGCACCACACGGTCGCGCTGATAGCGCCGGTCCAGCACCCAGACCAGCGCCGCCAAGCCCAGGTAGCACACACACCACAAGGCCAGCCAACGCCACGACACGTCGCCCAAACGCCGGTAGAACAGGACAAAAGGCACCGCCGCCACCGGCGTGGCCAGCACGCTGTAGCGCAGGCGCTCGCCGCTCATGTGCAGCAGCCGGGCCTGGCCCGCGGCGCTGATGCCGGCGGTGTCGACCGGCACCCAGCGCCGCCAACCGCGCAATTCAGGGGCTTCGGGCGTGTCGGACGTGCTCACGACGGCACCAGGCGATGCCCGCGCAGCCGCGTCACCACCTCGATGCGGCTGCGCACACCCAGCCGGTGGAAGATGGCCGAGACGTGCTCTTTCACCGTGGCCTCCGACAGGCCCGTTTCCTGTGCGATGCGTTTGTTGGACTGGCCCGCCAGCAGCAGCGCCAGGATGTCGCCCTGGCGCTCGGTCAGGCCCAGCTCGGTGATCGAGACGGGCAACTGGTCGAACGCACGCACGCCGGCGGCACCCGCGCCATCGTCCTGAAACCAGCACTGGCCCGACAGCAGCGCCGACACGGCGCGGTGAAACACCTCGGGCGGCCGGTGCTTGCCCACGAAGCCGTGCGCGCCCACCGCGCGCATCGCGTCCACCACGCCGGGGCGGCCGTCGCCGCTGATGGCCAGCACGCGGGTGGCCGGTGCCTGCGCGGCCAGCGCCTGCACCAGCGCACGCGCCGTGCCTTCTGCCAGCCAGAAGTCGAGCAGCACGATGGCCGGTGCGCCGCGCTGCGCCACCAGCGCCAGCGCAGCATCCACACGGCTGACCGCCACGGCATCGGCCAGCAGCGGGTGTGCACGCAGAAATTCGGCAATGCCGCGCGCGACCAGCGGGTGGTCGTCCACCACCAGGCCGTAGGCGTCAGCGGCGGTGGCCATGCGTCAGTCCACCGTTGAAGCAACAAGAAAGCAATGGGCGCCAGGCCACCCTACCAACGAAGGGTATGAAAACGTCGACCCGGTTTCTAAGATTGCAATGCATAACTTTCTTTTTAACTCACGCTGCCGGGCAGCACCGCGTTTCGGGTGCTTTTCTTCAGCCTTCAAGGAATTGTCTGACATGAACCCCTTGCCATCCCGCCTGACCCTGTTGTTTGCCGCCGTCGCGACGGCAGCCGCCCTGACAGCCTGTGGTGGCAGCGGCGGCAACGACGACGACACCCCCGCACCTGGGCCCGCACCGACACCGGCGCCCGGGCCCACGCCGTCTCCCTCACCGGCACCCACGCCCACACCGGCACCTTCTCCCACTCCTGCACCCTCGCCCACGCCAGCACCCTCCCCGGGCGCGCAGCCAGCCGATGCGCTGGCGGGCCGCTGGGTGCCCCGGGCCTGTGGCAACCTGGACGTGGGCGGCACCGATTCCACTTACCGGGGCTACCACCTCAACGTAAAAACCTCCGCCAACACGCTGGAGCTGCGAGGCAACGTCTTCAACTACAGCGCCCCCAACTGTGGCGGCAGCCGCACGCCCGTCATGCCGGAAAGCCAGAGCACGCTCAACGGCACGCTGACCGTGACCAGCACGGAGACACTGAACGGCTACACCGTGCACCGCACCACCTATGCGCCGGCACGCCAGCCCGGCGGTGAAGCGCCCCCGGCACCCTATCAAACGGCCTACACCTTCACCCCGCAAGGCATTGTGTGCATCGGCACCTACACACAAAGCACCTCCACCAGCGACCTGGTGCAAGGCGCCTCCAACCTCGGCCCCAACGACTGCGGCACCCTGGAACGACTCTGACCGCCGCCGCAGCGCGCCCTCACCGGGCGCCTGCCTGTCAGCCGGGGCGTGGCAACACGCCCCGGCTTTGTCATGTGGGGCCGGCTGGACACGCCAGATAAAATCAAACGTTTTTCCGCCCCCCCCCCTTTTTGTCCGCAGGTCACGGCCTTGCGCGCACCCGGAGCCGATCTCACATGGCAAACCCTTCCCTCATGGCCAACGCCATCCGCGCCCTTGCGATGGACGCCGTTCAGCAAGCCAACAGCGGCCACCCCGGCGCCCCAATGGGCATGGCCGACATGGCCGTGGCGCTGTGGGCGCGGCACCTCAAGCACAACCCGGCCAACCCGCACTGGGCCGACCGCGACCGCTTCGTGCTCTCCAATGGTCACGGCTCCATGCTCCTCTACGCGCTGCTGCACCTGACGGGCTATGACCTGCCGATGCAGGAGCTGAAGAACTTCCGCCAGCTGCACAGCAAGACCGCCGGCCACCCCGAGGTGGACATCACCCCCGGCGTGGAAACCACCACCGGCCCGCTGGGCCAGGGCGTGACCAACGCCGTGGGCATGGCGCTGGCCGAAAAGCTGCTGGCGGCCGAGTTCAACCGCCCCGGTCACGCCATCATCGACCACCGCACCTACGTGTTTCTGGGCGACGGCTGCCTGATGGAAGGCATCAGCCACGAAGCCTGCGCGCTGGCCGGCGCGTGGAAGTTGAACAAGCTCATCGCCCTGTACGACGACAACGGCATCAGCATCGACGGCAAGGTCGCCCCCTGGTTTGTCGACAACACCGCCGAGCGCTTTGCCGCGTATCAGTGGAACGTGATCGGCCCCATCGACGGCCACGACGTGAACGCCGTGGACAAGGCCATCGCCCAAGCCCGCAAGAGCGGCGAAAAACCCACCCTCATCCTCTGCAAGACCCACATCGGCAAAGGCAGCCCCAACCGCGAGGGCACGGCCAAGGCCCACGGCGAGCCGCTGGGCGCAGAAGAAATCAAGCTCACGCGCGCCGCGCTCAACTGGCCGCACGGCCCCTTCGTGGTGCCCCCCGAGGTGTATGCCGACTGGGACGCCAAGGCCGCCGGTGCCCAGGCCGAAAGCCAGTGGGAAGAGCGCCTGGCCGCCTACGCCAAGGCGCACCCCGCACTGGCCGCCGAGCTGGCCCGCCGCATCGCCGGGCAGCTGCCCGCCGACTTTGCGCAAGTGGTGGTGGACGCCGCCGTGGCCGCCCACACCCAGGCCGAAACCGTGGCCAGCCGCAAGGCCAGCCAGCTCGCGCTGGAAGCGCTCACCGCCGCCCTGCCCGAGCTGCTGGGCGGCAGCGCCGACCTCACCGGCTCCAACCTCACCCAGACCAAGGCCACCCCCGCGCTGCGCTTCGACGACAAGGGCGCGGTCGAGCAAGACGCCGAAGGCCGCATTGGCCGCCACATCAACTACGGCGTGCGCGAATTCGGCATGGCCGCCATCATGAACGGCATCGCCCTGCACGGCGGCTACATCCCCTACGGCGGCACCTTCCTCACCTTCAGCGACTACAGCCGCAACGCCATCCGCATGGCCGCGCTGATGAAGCAGCGCGTGGTGCACGTCTTCACGCACGACAGCATCGGCCTGGGCGAAGACGGCCCCACGCACCAGAGCATCGAGCACGCTGCCAGCCTGCGCCTCATCCCCGGCCTGGACGTGTGGCGCCCGGCAGACACGGTGGAAACGCTCATCGCCTGGGCCGTGGCCCTGGGCCACCAGCACATGCCCACCGCCATGCTGCTGAGCCGCCAGGGCCTGCCCTACCTGCCCAAGCGCGATCTGAGCGACATCAGCCGTGGTGCCTACGTGCTGAGCGAGCCTGCCGACGTGGGCCTGAAGAAAAAAGCGCAAGCCGTGCTCATCGCCACCGGCAGCGAAGTGCAGCTCGCGCTCAAGGCGCAAGAGCTGCTTGCCTCACAAAAGATAGCTGTGCGCGTCGTCTCTGCGCCAAGCACCACTGCTTTTGACCGCCAGGACGTGAAATACAAAAACGCCGTGCTGCCCCCCAAACTGCCGCGCGTGGCCGTTGAGATGGGTGTGACCGACGGCTGGTGGAAATACGGCTGCGCAGCCGTGGTCGGCATCGACCGCTACGGCGAATCGGCCCCCGCCCCCAAGCTGTTCGAGCACTTCGGCTTCACGCCCGAGAACGTGGCAGAGACGGTGCGTGCGGTGCTGCGCCGCCGTTGACCCCGTGGCCCTGCAAGGCACTCAGCGCGGATACCCTGGCGGCAACTCGTCGCCCGGCATGGGCGGCACGTTGGGGCTGGCGGCGAGCCATTCGGCGAGCGCATCGCCCGGGTACTCTGCGGCGCGTGCGACGCGCTCGCGAAAGAATGCCTCGGTCTTGAGCGCCGACACCTTCTCGGCGATCGCTGCCACAAAAAACTGGTTCATTGACACGCCCTCTTCCTGTGCCACCTGGCGGGCGTATTGCATCAACGATTCCGGCACACGAAGCGCATAGTTAGCCATGAGACATCTCCTGTTGGTTCAACAACTGCAAAAACTCGAATGGGGCGCACACCCGCAGCCTGAAGTGCGTCGCGGCCGGCTGAAAGTCACGCACGTTGAAGCTGACCAGCGCATGCGCAGCGCCGTTGAGTGCGGTCTCAAGCACCATCTCGTCAGCCGGGTCGCGCAGTTGGGGACGCCAGCGCGTATGCCGCTCCACGGGTATGGACATGGCGCACAGGCGGTTCACCAGCGCGTCGATCTGTGCCGGGTTTCGCGTACCCAAATGCTCCGGCCGCTTCAACACCGCTTCATACTCCAGCGCCATCGGCACCGAAAGCAGCAAGCGGTAACGCTCCAGCCACAGGGCGCGCAACACGGCAGCGGCAGCGCCCTCTGCGCTGCGCGCCGCCGCCACCAACACGTTGGTGTCCAGCACGACGCGCCAACCATTCGGCTCTGAATTCATATCGCATATCATATCAACCAGTCTCGGGAGAGTGCCATGAAAATCAAAGCTGGCAACATCCGGCTTCCGACATGACAAGGCAAAGAGAGAGGGAAAAACCATGTTCAAGCGTTTGCTGTTCTGGATTCTGGGCTACGCCTGGCTGCTGCTGCTGATTGGCCTGGGCCTGCTGGGCATGGCGGGTTACGCCGTTTTCAGCGCCAGCCAGGGCGGCAAGATTCCGCCCGAGGCCGCGCTCACGGTGCAAAGCGGGCACATCGTCGCTGGCCGCACCGTGACCGTGGAGCGCAAGCGCCGGCGCAGCGGCTCCACCAGCACGCGCCGTTACTACGAGCTTGACTTGCAGCCCCCCGGCGCGGCCCTGGTCAAGCTGCGCGTGGACTACGCCGTGCCGCGCCGGACACTGGAAGTGGCGCTGGAAGAAGACGTGACCGTCAAGTACGACCCCGACGACAGCAACGCCACCTACGTCATCCAGCTCGATGGGCAGGACGTGCTGCCCTATGCGCAAATGGCCCGGCTTTCGCAGCAGCGCGCCGATGCCGACAAGGCCTCCCATGCCTCGTGGGGCAGCATTGGCACCGGGCTGGTGCTGGCGCTGCTGGGCGCGGGCGGCGTGGCCTGGCGGCGCAAGCTGCTGGCCGATGACGACGCGCAGGCCGAGCAGCAGGCCGACGAGCAACCCCCTCAGCCGCCCGCCGGCGGCAGCATGATCGGCTCAGGCATCCCGCCGGGCGACACCCGTCTTTCATCATCAGGAGAACGCAAGTGACCATCAAGATCGGCATCAACGGCTTCGGCCGCATCGGGCGCATGGTGTTTCGCGCCGCCGTGGCCAATTTCAAGGACATCGAGGTCGTGGGCATCAACGACCTGCTGGAGCCGGACTATCTGGCCTACATGCTCACCTACGACAGCGTGCACGGTCGCTTTCAGGGCGACGTGAAGGTCGAGAGCAACACCCTGGTGGTGAACGGCAAGAAGATCCGCCTGACCGCCGAGCGCGACCCCGCCAACCTGAAGTGGGGCGAAGTGGGTGCTGAAGTCGTCATCGAATCCACCGGCCTGTTCCTGACCAAGGAAACCGCGCAAAAGCACATCGACGCGGGCGCGAAAAAGGTCATCATGAGCGCGCCGTCGAAGGACGACACGCCCATGTTCGTGCACGGCGTCAACTGCGCCCAATACGCGGGCGAGCCCATCATCAGCAACGCCAGCTGCACCACCAACTGCCTGGCACCGCTGGCCAAGGTGCTGAACGACAAGTGGGGCATCAAGCGCGGCCTGATGACCACCGTGCACGCAGCGACCGCCACGCAGAAAACCGTGGACGGCCCCAGCAACAAGGACTGGCGCGGCGGGCGCGGCATTCTGGAAAACATCATCCCCAGCAGCACGGGCGCGGCCAAGGCCGTGGGCGTGGTGCTGCCCGAGCTGAAGGGCAAGCTGACGGGCATGTCGTTCCGCGTGCCCACGTCCGACGTGTCGGTGGTCGACCTGACCGTGGAGCTGGAAAAGCCCGCCACCTACAAGGAAATCTGCGCCGAGATGAAGGCGCAAAGCGAAGGCAAGCTGAAGGGCATCCTCGGCTACACCGAGGACAAGGTGGTGGCCACCGACTTCCGTGGCGACGCGCGCAGCAGCATCTTCGACGTGGACGCGGGCATTGCGCTGGACGACAACTTCGTCAAGCTGGTGAGCTGGTACGACAACGAGTGGGGCTACTCCAACCGCTGC